>CAZSQW010000146.1:0-1538 GCA_964609055.1 uncultured Candidatus Peribacteria bacterium | reverse complement strand
AAAATGTTAAAAACTTTATTTTTTAGAATTGAATTTTTATTTTTTTTATATATAGTATTTAAAATTAAAAATTAATAATAAAAAATGGAACAAGTTTGAATAAAGAAAGATGATATTTTGAAAAATATCTTGATAGAAAAATTAGTTTTTGGTGGAAAATGATTTGCTAGACTAAAACATGAGAATCCTGATTATGATGGAAGAGTAATTTTTGTGATAGGTGGAGCTATTCCTGGAACAGTTGCTAATTTAAGAGTTTTAAAAAAGAAAAAGGCATTTTTAGAAACTCAAATAGTTGATATAATTAAAAAATCTGACATAGAAGTAGAACATCCAAATAATAAATATTGAATGTCTGGTGGTTGGAAGTGGATAAATATTCCATATAATGAGCAATTAAAAATTAAAGAAGAACAGGTAAAAGAGGCATTACAGATAGTTGAACAAAAACAACCTAATCTTCCCTATTTACCAATTGAAGCATCTCCAACTATTGATTGATACAGGAATAAAGTGGAATTTAGTTTTGGTAAATTTCTGTCTAAAAAATATGATATTGAAGAACATTTTAATCTTGGTTTTCATAAACAATGAGAATTTTCAAAAATTCAAGATATGGAAGGTTGTCCACTTATTGATGAACTTCAAAATGAAATATATAGAGAAATTAAAGTTTTTTCTAAAACTATGTGACTTCCTGTTTATGATCAAATGAGACAAGAAGGTTTTTTCAGACATTTAATGATTAGAAGAACACATTTTGCAGATGAAATGATGCTTTTATTATCATTTAATCCAGAGTATTTTGATAAAAATTCTAAACTAGATAAGTCTGAAAAATTAAATATTATAAAAGAATTTTTAATAAGTTTAACTGAAAAATATCCAGTAATTAAATCAATATATTTCTCTCATAATCCTAATAAAGCTGATGTTTGTATTTGAGATTTAGAATTAATTTATTGAGAAGCTACTATTAAAGAAAACCTACAATGATTAAGTTTTAATATTTCACCTTCATCATTTTTTCAAACTAATTCTACAGGGGCAGATAAATTATATTCTATGGTTTTAGACTATGCAAAAAAAGATAAAATAAAGGATTTTACAGTACTAGATTTATATGGTTGAACTTGAACTATTTGAATGGTTTTTGCTAAAGCTGGAGCTAAAAAAGTTATTTCAGTAGAGCTTGTAAAATCATCAAGTTTAGATTGAGAAAAAAATGCCAAATTAAATAATTTAAAAAATATTTCTTTTATAAATGCAAAAGTAGAAGATTTTTTGAAAAAATATTTAAAAGAATGAAAAACAGCAGATTTATTAATTATAGATCCTGCAAGAGCTTGAATGCATCCAGATGCTTTACCAAATATTTTAAAATTCAATACAAATCAAATTATTTATGTAAGTTGTAATCCATCAACTTTAGCAAGAGATTTATGATTTATTTTAGTTAATTCAGATTATAAGATAGAGAAAATTCAAGCAATGGATATGTTTCCACATACACATCATATTGAAACTATTGTTAGTTT
>CAZSQW010000145.1:848-1558 GCA_964609055.1 uncultured Candidatus Peribacteria bacterium | reverse complement strand
TTCTTTTATTTTCTTCTATATGTAATCTTTGTCTTAAGGATACAACTAAATATTGCTTAGATCTATTTTCATTTTCATTATATTTTCTAACAATTGCGTCAACAAAAATATCTTTTTTATTCTTGTCACTTGTAAAATATATATTCCTTTCATCATATCAATCTACTAGATCTTTTCAAATTTCAACTAATCAAAATTCTTTTAAACTTTCAATTGATTTAGCTTCTGTTATATTAACATAGCTTTTTTGTTTTAAAAACTTTGTTACTTTATTTTTTATATCTTTTTCTATATTATTTTTTTTAGCAATTTCATCTAATTCTTCTATGCTTTTTCATTTTTCTAAATTTGTTTTTCAAGCATATAAAGCAAAGGCATCTTTTCCATAACTTTTACCTTGAGGAATATAAGAATTTTCTTTTATTTCATATAAACTTCATTCTTCTCAATAAATGTTAGCTGCTTTTAATAAATTAAATCAAATTTCTTTATTATATACAACTTCAATATTATAAAATAATTGATAACTTCAATCTAAAATAGCAATATTAGTTCATTTTCAAGTAGTATAACTAACTCATCTTTTATATCTTTCTCAATTTATATTTTTAGAAATATAATTACTAACTACTGGTGTATCTTTTCTTAATATAACAGTTAAATCAGTGTTAGTTTTTACATAAGCTATTGTATTATTTTTCAAATATACT
>CAZSQW010000145.1:0-838 GCA_964609055.1 uncultured Candidatus Peribacteria bacterium | reverse complement strand
TATACTAAAGCTAACTCAGTTTGAGAACTAGCTCTTATAACTTTTTCAATCTCATTTGGTAAAAAACCACAAAATACTTTTTTATTTTCATATTTTAAATTCATTTCGTCGAGTGTAAGTTCATTATGTTCAATAACTTCATACATTAAATCAACTTCTTTAGTTCAAGATACATAATAGGTAATTAAATTTCATTGAATTAAACAATCTTTAGCTTTAGGGAAATCCAATATGCTTGTTTTTCAAGAATTATCATATTCCAAATTAAAAGCATTAGTTTGTGTTGTTTTTATTTTTGTTATTACTCCTAATCAATCTTTTTTAGGTGTATATATTCTTCTAAGATAAGTTCGATTTGGCAATTTTTTTAAATCTGCAACATTTTTTAAATTTATATTTGAAAAATTTTCTAAACCCAGTTTAAGGTCTAAATCGTCATTATTTTTATTAATTGTATTTTTATTTTTTTTTATTGAGTCTTTTAATCATAAGCGTCTAGCTTCTCAAATTATAAAATCTAAAGCTTCAATTTTCCATCTTGTAAAAAAGTATGATACAGATTCTTTAGAAAAATAAATTTTATAATAAAAATGTATTTCTTTTTTTTGATCTAATTCTTTAACATATTTTATTTTTATATCAACAGGTTTTGTTTTTCCAATTGCATTTACAATATCAAATGTTACTATTTGATTTGTTTGTTTAGCTTTAAAAGCCATTTTTAATTCTCAAATATTTTTAATTTTTATTTTATCTTCCATTTTTTTTGTTAGTTATTATTATTATTATTAATAATTTTATTATTTATTATTTATTTTTATTTTTATTTATTTAATAT
>CAZSQW010000144.1:0-1568 GCA_964609055.1 uncultured Candidatus Peribacteria bacterium | reverse complement strand
AAGCTAATTCCGCAAAACAAAAAATCATTTTAACGAAAATAAAACAACATTCTATATATGCACCTTTTAGAATGTTCTTTATTTTTTACTTGAACAAAAACACCATCTGAAATTAAGGGTATGTTATTTAAACATTGATTAAGTTCAATAAGAGAAGCCCTTTTTCCAGATACTTTAATTAAATCACTATTTCTTTTCCCTAATTCAAAGCGTTCTGAATCAATTATTTTTATTGTATCGCTTAAAATAAATTTTTCACCTAAAACAGGCGTTTTTATTAAAATTTTATTCTCTATTTTTTTAGTTCAAGTCCTTTATAAATTTTCCATATACTTGAATTAGTAGTTTGTCTTGATGCAATAGAAGCTGTTTCTGTACTGCCATATATTTTAAATACAGTTAGATTTAATGCTAACTCTATTTGTTTAGCTAGTTTTTTAGATAATGTATCCGTTGCTGATAATAGTTTAATTAAATTATTAGGCCAGCTAAGATTAAATGCTAATATTTTATTTAAATGAAAAGGTGTAGAAACTAAAAAAGCTTGTGAATTTATATTTATTTGAAGTGCCATTAAAATATCTTCAGGAAAAATAGAACGCTCAGACCAAACACTAGCACTAGAAAATAATAACCAAAAAATTGTAGTTTCTAGCCCAAACATATGTTGAGAAGGAACCGTTCCAATAATATAATTTGATTCGTTTAATTGAAATCTTTCGACAGCAATTTTTGCTCCCAAAATCATATTTTTCCATGTTTTAACTATTTTTTTAGGTGTACCTGTTGTGCCTGATATAAATATTTTTTTTTTTGAATTTTCAGTTTTATTAATCATTTTTTTTAATTTTAATTGAGAAAATTTAATTGTTTTTGTTTTTATTTCAGTAATTAATTTAATTTTTTTTCTTCATTAATATTAGGGTTGTTTTTTAAAATTGTAGAATTTATTTCACCCATTACATATAAATTATTATTAGTTTTTTTATATTTTGTAATGTATTATCAGTTAAATTTGGCGGTAAAATACATTCTGCATTTTTTAATGCTACTGCTATCAATCCTATTAAAAAAAAATGTCTTTTTTCAAAAAGTAAGATAACAGAAAATTCATTTTTAGGAAGTTGATGACTTAATTTTTCAGCTATTTGAAAAACTTCCCAACGAGTTAGATAAGAAAAGCATGTATTATTAAGATAAATAAAAGGTAATTTTTCCCAAATAAAATTTAAATCATTATTTTTTTAAAATTCCATTTTTTTAAATTTAATATTTATTTATTTTTTTGAACAAAATCAGTAAGGTAAGCAATAGAATAAAAAATTTCATTAATATTATTATCATTGGATTTAATCTTAACTCCATATTTTTTACTTAACTCAAGTGAAATTTCTAATGCATCAATTGAATCTAAACCTAATCCTTCATTAAATATAGGTGCTAATGGATCTATTTCTTTTACATTAATATATTCTAGATTAACCGATTCTATTATTAAATTAGCTATTTAAAGTTGTTCAGAAGTTAGCATTAAATATCCTTTTTTATTCAAAAACACAAAAAATAAT
>CAZSQW010000143.1:0-1647 GCA_964609055.1 uncultured Candidatus Peribacteria bacterium | reverse complement strand
TAAAATTTTCTTCTAAAATATTTGTTAATTCTGATTCAACTATTTTATTTAATTCAATTAATATATTTTTAAACTCTTTTTCAGTCACTCATAATGCAATAAAATCCTGTAATAGTCTTGTTGTATCTTCTCACATAATACTCATATGAACATAAGATAGAGTATTTCCTAAAATCATTTCTTTATCTGTATCAGTTTTTTCAATATTTAAAACATTTTTAACTTTTTCAGAAATATCTTTACTTTCAAATGTATAATTTTTTTGTTTTAAAGAAGTGGTAATTTTATTCTTTTCTTCAATGTCTTTAAAAGATTTAATTTTTTCTTGATATAATTCTAGAGTTTTTTTAATTTCTATATAAATCTTTTCTTCTTCTACTGTTAATTCTTTAAACTCTAAAAGGTTTTCTTTATTTAAAAATTTTAAAATTTGAGATGCAATATTAGAATTAGCAATTATTTTATTGAAATTAATTGAGTTATTACCTTTATTTTGTATTAATATAAAAATTTCAAAAGCTTGTTTAAAATCTTTAAAAATTACTTTTGAAATTAAAGATTCTTTATTTTTTTCATTATCATCTTTTAAGACTAATTTTATATAATCTAAAGATGAATTTTCTTTTTCTGTGTTTGAATAAATAGTATTATAAATATTCAAATTACTTTCTAAAAGATTTTTAGAATATTCAGTATTTTTTAAGATTTTATTTAATGTTTTTGGTAAATATTTAAATAATTTTTCTGTAAAAGAAGGGTTTTTATTTATTAGATTAAAAAAATCACTATCAATTTTATCTATATAATAGTTATCTATCTTATAAAAATCTTCAGTATTAATATCATCAATAGTAAATCAATTATTTTTATTTAATAAGTTCTTAAATTTTTCTAATAAAGAGTCATCAGCTTTCTCATTTTTTGAATCTAAAATTTCAATTAATTCTACTATTTTGTCATAAATTTCTTCTGAATCTTCTTTTATTTCTTGTATAACTTTACTATTTTTAGTAAGATTATTATGTATTATTAAATTTTTGATAGCATCTCTATCTGATATTATTAAAAAAGATTTAAGATTTGAATCATTATTTTCTGAAGAATATAAATGCTTTAATTCAGTAAAAGTTATTTTTTTTCAAGAAGCATTTACAAATTCAGTAGCTATTTCTAAATTATTTTGTAAAGAAATATTAATTATAGAGCTAAAATTTTTATCTTTTAATTTTGTATGTTTTTTTATTATAGATAATACTTTTTCTTCATCTGTTATATGTTTAATATCTTCTGGATTTTTAATAAAATATTTATCATCTATTTCATTAAAAGGATTTGTTATATTAATACTTTTTCTTATTTTCTTAATCTCTTGAATTTTAGTATTAAAAGCATTTTCTGTTTTTTTTATCTTTTTTATTTTATCCTCAATTTCTGTAATCTCCTTTTCATTGAATCATTTGTCTAATAAAAAGATTTTTCTTTCATTTATTTCTAAATTTAGAATATCTTTATTGTTAATTCATTTGTCATCTAATATTTTTTGTAAACTTTGTGTCACATTATTATTTTTTACTATTGCTACTCAATCTAAAATTTGCTTAATTTCTGAAGAAGTTATTTTTTTTCCATTTTCATCTTCTAAATCTG
>CAZSQW010000142.1:0-1667 GCA_964609055.1 uncultured Candidatus Peribacteria bacterium | reverse complement strand
ATATTAGAAATAATATTTTAAAAAAATAACTAAATAGATATGTTCAAATTACCTAAATTGCCTTATGAAAGAAATGCTTTAGAACCTCATATTTCTGAAGAAACTATTGATTTTCATTATTGAAAACATAATAAAGCTTATGTTGATAATTTAAATAAATTAACTGTTTGAAGTGGTTTAGACAATGATGATATTATAGATGTTATTACTAATTCTAAAGGTTGAGTATTTAATAATGCTGCTCAAATTTATAACCATAAAATTTATTGGGATTGTATGTCTTGAAATGGTGGAGGAGAACCTAATGGAAAAATTGCTGAATTAATTAAAAAAGATTTTTGAAATTTCAAAACTTTTAAAGATTTATTTACAGAAAAAGGAGTTACTAATTTTGGTTCATGATGGACTTGGTTAATACAAAATCCAGAATGAAAATTAGAAATACTAAATACTTCTAATGCAGAAACTGTAGCAAATACTGAACACATTCCCTTAATTGCACTTGATGTTTGGGAACATTCATATTATATTGATACAAGAAATGATAGGGTAAAATATATTACAAATTTTTGGAATGTAATAAACTGGGATTTTGTAAATGAAAATTTAGTAAAATAAAAATAATTATGAGAAATCATAATTATTTTTTTAATATATTATAATCTTATTTTCTTTTTTCATTTTTAACTTTTTAATCTCTTTAATTGTTTTATTATTTTTTCAATTAATAAATTTAATAATGTCTCAAATATTTGCTTCACTTAATCATATTGTAGAATTATTATTTGAAAGAAAAAATATTTTTCTTATTATTTCTTTTTGCAATAATTTTGTTTTTTTATTAAAGTCTATTATATAAAAATATCAGTAAATTTGTAAAGTATTGATTTTATATTTACAAGAGTTAAATATTTTAATTCATTGTTCTTCTAAAAAAACATCAACTTCTCAATCTATAAATTCTTTTAATTCTTCAAAATAAGAAGTTAAATTATTTATATTTTTTTTATAATTTGAATTAATTTCTTCAAATTTTGGGATAATATTATTTCTTAAATTATTCCTTGAATAAATAGATTCTAAATTACTTGGATCAATAAAATATTTTAAATTATTTTCATCAAGATAAGATAAAATATCTTTTTTTTCTAAATTTAAAAGTGGCCTTAAAATACCTCAACTTTTTTCACTCATATTTATAAGTCCAGTAAGTTTAGTTCACCTAACTAAATTAAAGAAAAAAGTTTCTATTTTATCATCAAGATGATGAGCCAAAAGCACTTTATTAGACTTATAAATATTACAAATTGCATCAAAAAATTGATATCTTTTTTCTCTAGCTAATTCTTCAAAAGATTTACTAGGATACAATTTCTGGATTTTGTCAAAATCACAACTAGCTGTTTCAAAAGCAAATCATACTTTTTTAGCTAAATTTTCTAAAAATTCTTCTTCAATATCAGTTTCTACTCTTGTTTTATGATTAAAATAACAAACTACAAGATTTTTTTTATATTCAGTTTCTAATATTTTATAAAGCAAAAACATAGAATCAGGCCCTGCTGAACAAGCTAAAATTATTGGTTCATCTTTAGTATAATATTTTTCTAGAAATGGAAGAATTGAATCTATTGTTTTTTGCATTTTTTTTGGCTTAAAAAAGAAAT
>CAZSQW010000141.1:0-1675 GCA_964609055.1 uncultured Candidatus Peribacteria bacterium | reverse complement strand
AATTATATTCATATCATATAGGTAAAATAAATCATTTTTTATATGAATTAAATTTTTTCTCAGCTTCAGAAAAATCATCAAAATATAATAAATCAAATTTTCATTCTTTTTCTTGTATTGTTCTTAAAAATTTTAAATGATTATTTTTTTCATCATCTTTTTCTTTAAGAATATAATGTCTCCATATTCATAATATTATTGAAAATATTATTCACATAATAGATAAAAAAATTGTTCCTAAATTTCAAATAGGTATATTTGTACAATCTCAATTAGCTCAAATACATATATTTGTATATCAATTAAAGAAATATGCACAGATAATAGTAAATATTATTAAAATAACTAATCAATATAATATTTTATTACTTATCTTCATTCCTTTCTAATAATTAGTTATTAATAAATGTTTTACATCTTGATCATTTCTATTCATAAAACTTACAAGATATTTTTTGTCAAAAGTTTGTATATTTAAACCTTTTTTATTATATAAATTAAAAATAAAATCTGTATTTTTTATAACCATCATCCATTTTGCTTTACATTCTTTTATTAAATAATTTGCAAGCCTTTCTTGATCTCATCTATCAAATGTATTTTGATCATAAGTTGAAAATTCACTATCATATGGTGGATCAAGAAAAATAAAGTCATCTTTTTGTGGTTCATTTTTTTTAAAAAATTCTTCAAAATCTAAATTTTCTATTTTAGTTTTTTCTAAATGTTCTTTTAATTCTTCTGATTTTAAATAATCAATTTTTTTAGTAAAATTTTTATTATTATATCAAATTCACCCATAAGGTACATTAAATTCTCAAGCTTTATTATATCTAAACATTCAGCTATAAGCATAATTTCTTATAAATAAGAATATAGCAATTCTAAAAGAATATTTTAAATTATATTTTTCTTTATTATTATATAAATATCTAAAATTCATATAAAAAGCACTTTTTAAAGCTCACTCTATATTATCTAATATATCTTTATCTGATAACTTTCATTTTTTATTTTCAATAATTTTCATCCTTTTAGTTTTTCTAACTAAATTTTTTTCTATTTCTAAAATAAAATTCTTAATACTTTGATTAAAATTTATTTCAAACATTCAATTAAACTCTTTTGTATGTGATAAAATAAACTCTAGAATTTTATTCTTTAAAAAATCCTCATTTATTTTATCATTTGAAAAATCTTTATATAAATTTAGAAAAAACTTACTATTATTTTTTAAAATCTTTCATAATAAATTCCAATTATGAATTAAATCATCTAAAAAACTAAAAAATTCATTTCTATCTTTTGAAATAATAATTTTATATAATCAAGATAATTCTTCAGATTTGTCATTAATAAAATATTTATTAGCATTTAATGAAAAATAAACAGCTCCACCTCAAATAAAAGGCTCATAAAAATTATTAAAATTTTCAGGCATTGCTGGATGAATATATTTTAATTCTTGTTCTTTTCATCAAGCCCATTTCAAAAGTGGAGAAAGTCTTTTTTCTTTAATATTTTTCATATTTTTTATTTAAAAATAAATTATATAAGTTCAGGTATATGTTGCAGTAAATTTGCTTTTTTACTAATTTACATTTCTTTTTTAAAAAGATTAAAAACCTCTGCATCCTTTTCAGATTCAAAAGATACTTCATCCCACCAAGATTTA
>CAZSQW010000140.1:0-1685 GCA_964609055.1 uncultured Candidatus Peribacteria bacterium | reverse complement strand
ATCAGTATCTGTAACAGTTTGATTACTATTTACTCAATCACCAGAAACATTAATTCTATTTGTATAATCAGCTGTTGTATTACCTTTATTACAACTATAAGTAAATGTTTCTCATACATTTAATATTTGATCTTTATTTCAAATTGCTTTTATTAATAATTTTGTTTGAGCATCTGTTCTGTCACAATTTGGAGCAATAGGATCTGTTAATAGCACATTTTTTAAATCTTCAGATCAAGCATTAGTAACTTTAATATTAAATACAGATCAATTTCAAGAAATTACTGTTTGAGTATCATTATTAACATTATTACTAGTATTTCAATCTAAATCATTAGAATTTCATGAATATTTTTCTACTTTTATAAGAGGTGTAAGTGCAGTTACATTAATTGTAGTTTTACAAGAATTAGATGTAATATTTCAATTAACTGTACAAAAAGGTTTATAATTTCAACCTAATGTATAAGTACAAACTCCAGTTTTAGCATTAATTGTTTTTCAATTTCCACAAGATATTTGATATGTATTTGCATTTGTTCAACTACAAGTAATAGTACTAGTTAAAGTAGTATTACCAGAATTTGGAGTTGCTGTAATATTATCACAACTTGAAGCTGGATTAACATTTATAGGTTGACAAGAAGTATTACAACCTCCATTTCACCAACCTAATTTATTTGTAGTATCCTTTGGATCACAAATTTCATCTCAAGAGTCTCTTATTCAATCTCCACACCAAGAAACACTATAATATTTACATTCTGTATGAGTAATATCATCTGCAGTATTTGGATAATTATTAGAATGATCATATATTATTTGATATACAATAACAAAATCATGAGATGCTTTTGTAGCATTAGTTCTTTTGTTTGGATGTTTTGCAATCCTCCAGTTAGTTGGACCAGTTTCAATAATTCTCATTGAAGTATTTTTTGCAACTTTATAAGAAGAATTTTTTAGTTCAGAAGTAAACTCAAAGCTAGATCCTTTATCTAAATATGAAGGATTTATAAAATCTACAATGTAATTATTCATATAAGCATGTTTACTTCATGCATTGAAGGTATCATAAAATTTATATGTAGCATCATATCTTACTGTTCATGTAAACTCTTGATCACAAGTGTATGCATTAACATTATTATATGTTCATATAAACAACAATGATAGTATCATTATATATAGTATTTTTTTCATATTATTATGATTAGATTATATTTAACATTTTAAAATATAATGATAATAAATTAAAAGTCAAGTTTATTTTTATCTACCTGATTCCTCCTTTTCTGGAGTTCAATTTCATCATCATAAATTTGATGATTCCATTTTTTCTATTGAAATATTATTTGATATTTCTTTTTTTGTTTCAATTTTATCAATATTATTAGTTGTAGTGTTTTCATTACAACTAATAAGTGTCAATAATAATCAAAATAGAATGATTGTTTTTTTCATTTTTTGTAATTAATATTTATTTATTTTATGTTCTAGTAATAATTTCTGTATCTGGTACACCTCCTCCACCTCAAATATCACCTCAAATTTCTTCTCCTGGTGTAGTACTATCACCTCTTGGTGTAGTACTATCACCTTTATGTCAATTTCATTTTGTCCATCTGTCTATCAAAAACCAAGGTATAACAACTGGAAATTTACCATCTACTGTAGTAAGAGTA
>CAZSQW010000139.1:0-1689 GCA_964609055.1 uncultured Candidatus Peribacteria bacterium | reverse complement strand
AATTATCACTTTCAATATCCCCTACAATACTTTCCAAATTAGTAATTTCAGTAGTCTTTCCAGAGGCTAAATCAATATAGAAGTCCAAACTAGGTATACTTATATCAGGATAAGTTTCTGTAATAAACATTCTAGTACTCTCAAAAGTACTGTAGTCTCAACTTTCTTTAGCTTGTTTAGCTAAAGTAATCATAAGATTATTAAGATTATTATCTTCCAATAAAAAATCATTAATTTTATCTTTTATTTTGTCAAACTTTGAAATATTATTTTTATTATCAATTCATTCTTGTATCAATAAAACAAAATTTTCTCAAATAATATTTCACTTAAAAACTTTTTTAAGTTTATTAATTTTTTTCTCATAATTTCCAAATGCCTCTAAGTATATTTTACCTTGTTTTTCATCTTCTTTATCTTGTTTTTCATCTTCTTTATCTTGTTTTTCATCTTCTTCTTCAACTTTTACTCAAAAATCTTCTAATAAAATTTTAATTCAATTATTTGTAATTGGATATCATTCTTCTGAAATATAATCTTTTAATTCTCATAAAACTTCTTTATCTCAGATAAGGTTTATTAATTCATTATACAACTCAGTTCATTTTTTATTTTCAATTGCCTTTAAAAACTGATTATAAGACTCTTCTCATAATCATTCTACCTTAATTTTTTCTAATTCAGATTTTTTAATCAGTTCATTTTTATCTTGATTATCAATAGTTGGTGGTTTGTATTCAACACTATTTCAAAACTGTTCAGGTCTTCATTGCATAATAAAAAAATATTATAGTTAATCCTATAATAGGATATCATATTAAATATATTTTGTAAAATTTTTACAAAGATTTTGAAAATTCTAAAAATTGTTCTGCAACTTTTGTCTTTTCTTCTGCAACTTTTGTCTTTTCTTCTGCAACTTTTGTCTCTTGTTTCTCCTTAAAATATTCTGTTATTCATCAAAATTCTATTGAATTGTCTCAAATATAAGCTGATTCAAGTTTCTTTAAAAAAACTGGAGTGTGTTCTGTTAGTTCGTTGTATATCCAATCTCTTAATTTAGAATGAGCAAATCATAATAAGTTATAAAAGTCCTTAATCTCAAGATTATTCTTTACAGCTTCCATTTCAGCATCTCTAAGAAGTGATAAAATTATAGGACTATTTTTTAAGTGAGAATATTTTGAGTTATTTAGAAAATTATCTAATGCCTCACTGTTTTTTTCTTGAGTATCTTCTAATTTATTTAATTTAGTATTTATACTTCAAGGATCTTCTTTTATTTCAATAGTATTTTGAACAGATTGTTTAATATTTGATAAAGTATCTTGTGTTTTCTCTCATTGAGCTTGAGGTGATGTTAATAAAATGGATGCTAAAAAAACTTCTTTTTTTCAAGTCATAACAAAAATATTTATTAAATTAAAAATCTCCTTTTTTTCATTTTTATACAGATATAATATCATAAAAGCAAAAAAATACAAAAAATTATGGCTCCTTTTATTTTATTTAGAATAAAATATTAAAAAAATCATTTTTTTATACAGAAAGCTAAAGCATTTCTGTTGATCTATTTGTGAAATCCAATAAATCAACAAGGTGGCTTTAGCCCCTTGTATATTTTAGAACAAATATTTTTTATACAGAAAGCTAAAGCATTTCTGTTGATCTATTTGTGAAATCCAATAA
>CAZSQW010000138.1:0-1689 GCA_964609055.1 uncultured Candidatus Peribacteria bacterium | reverse complement strand
AAACATTTATACAACAGAATAGATTCACAAAGTTGAAAGAAAATTATATCAATTTTTTCTGAAGATTTTGATTGAAAAGTAATTGATGCAAAAGATTATAGAAATTTTATTGTAGATGATTGAGGTTTTTATTTTAAAAAAGAAATTTGAGAAAATATATTTTCTGATTTTTTTGAATTAAATAAAATTTTTCCACATTCAGCAAGACTTATTTATCCAGGACTTGAAAATTCTGATTTTTCTTCTCATGTTGGTTGGTCAAAAAATCTATATTTAAGCTATTGTGTTTTTGCTAATTGTGAAGATATTTTTTATAGCTTTAGAGTTTTAGGCTGATGTAGAAATATTTTTAGTTCATATAATATTGTTTGAAGTTCAAATATATATAATTCAGCTAATGTTTCAAATAGTTTTAATATTTCATATTCAGAATGTATAGTTAATTCTAGTAATTTA
The DNA here is from genome assembly GCA_964609055.1 of uncultured Candidatus Peribacteria bacterium. Classification (GTDB taxonomy): domain Bacteria; phylum Patescibacteriota; class Gracilibacteria; order BD1-5; family UBA6164; genus CALLPO01. The sequence goes on along the minus strand of CAZSQW010000138.1, from coordinate 1,233 downwards.
TTATATTGTTCAGATATTAATAATTCAAGTAATTGTATATTTTCATTTAATCAAGTTAATAGTAAATACAAAATATTTAATAAACAATATTCAAAAGAGGAATATAAAAAAATTGAAAAAGAAATAATAGAAAAAATAAAAAATAAAAAAGAATTTAATGTATTGTTAAATAATTATAAAAACTTTCAAAAAAATGAATTAGTAAAAGAATCTTTAAGTTTAAATAATAATGAAAAAGTTATTTGAGATACAGTATATAATTCTAAAAATTCTTTTAATGTTTTTACTGGAAATTCATTAGAAAACTGTGTAAATATTATGACTTCATGAGATAGTTCAGATGATAAAATAATAAATATAATAAATTCAATAGAATTATGATGAAACTGTGAAAATGCTATCTGATCAAATAATTTTTGAATTAATGCATATAATATCTTTTTTAGCTTTTGAGTGGCTGAAAACTCTAAAAATATATACTATTCTGTAGATATTGAATCTTGTGAAGAGATGATGTTTTGTGTTTGATTAAAAAATAAAAAATATTGTATTTTAAATAAACAATATGAAAAACAGGAATATTTTGAGAAAAAAGAAGAAATAATTAATAAATTAATAATTGAAAATAAATGGTGAGATTCTTTATGATTAGAATTTAAAAAATTCCCATATAATGATACTTTGAGTTATGATTATTTTAAAATAAATAAAATAATTAATTTTGATAAATCAGAAACAATAGTTGATGAAAATTCTAACTGAACAATTACAATTTTGGAAGACAAATTTATAAGCAAAGCAATTCTAGATTTAGGTTGAGAAAAAAAGATAGATATTATTTTTAGAACCAAAAATAAAGAAATAAATATTCCAGAAAATGCTAACACAATTCTGTCTAAAAATTTACCAAATATAGATGATGTAAATTCAGATATTCTAAAAAAAGTTATAATCTGTGAAATAAGTTGAAGACCTTTTAGAATTATAGAACAAGAACTAGAATTCCTAAAGAAAAAAGGTTTCCCACTCCCAAAAATTCACCATGAATTAAGAATAGAAAAACTAGTAAATTCAAGACCATTCTGACAACTTTTTATACAAAAATGTGATAAATGCTGAGAAGACACACCAAGTATTTTCAAGCAAAAACCAGAATACAAAACCTACTGTGAAAGCTGTTACAGAGATTATATGTTTAAATAAAATACAAATGAAAGACTTAAATTATTAAAA
>CAZSQW010000137.1:0-1702 GCA_964609055.1 uncultured Candidatus Peribacteria bacterium | reverse complement strand
TATCCATTACATCTCTAAAATCTAATTTATTTTCGTGAGAAGCAAAAATATTTTTCAAAATATCAATACTTAAAAGTTGACCTACTTTGTTCAAAATAGGCATAATAGCATCAGTATTAAATTGTTGACTCCATCCTGCAAATTCATTTGTCCAAAAATTTCTAACTACATCATCTTCTACTACATCAATCATTTCATATCTAAAATCTTTATCTGTCAAAGCTCTAATTATATCAAAAAGAGTTGCATTTGGTTTATCTAATAATGCTAAAAAAATCATTCTCAAAACATGCTCTAATTTAGCATTCCAATTTGCACCAAAAAATTTTTTAAAAATATCTATAAATCATTTAGCTAAAACTTGCTTACTTTCTGTAGATTTAATATCTAATGGATTAAAACAAAAAGGAAATTCAGCATCTGTTGGATCAAAAATAACAACATCTTTCATTCTAGATTTTGGAATATGAGCCATAATATCTTCTATCAAATCTCCATGAGGATCAATAACTCAAAGACCTTTTCATTGCTTTAAATCATCAATCATTAGACTAGTCAAAAATCTAGATTTACCTGTTCAAGTTTTTCATAATATATACAAATGTCTTAATCTATCTTCATCATGAATTCATATTGGCACTTGAATACTTCTATAATCACTAGTTCAAACTATATTAACATCTCTAGGATAATTTTTTGGAACAACCTCCTCCATTCAGGCATAACCTTTTATTTTTGTATATTCAAAAATAGGTGCTCAAATAGGAAGTGCTAATTTTCTAGCAGTTACTTTTAAAAGTGAAGTCTCATTTTTAGGATTTGTTGGATAGTGAAAAATACTTGAAATTTCTTCACTACTCAATATATAGTCTTTAAATTTTTTAGTAGTTTTAAAAGGTATTACTTTTTCAATTTTTTTATGAATTTTTAAATTAAAATGATTAAGTGGATAATTTTTAAAAACTAGAAAATTATTAAAAATAGATCTTAGTTTACCTGAAGCAAGAGATTTATTCTCTCATTGCATAACAATATATATTTTTGTTTTAAATAACTCTTTATTTAATTTATGATTAAAATATTTTTTTCAAACTTTTTTCCAGTCATTAGTGATTTTATGATTAAACATATATTTGAAAAACTTGAAAAAAAGAATAAATTTAAAAATAAAAAAATCTTTTTTAGATTTAAACCAAAAAGTAAAACTTTCTTCTAGTAATGGTTCAACTTCAAAATATATTCAAAATTTATCTTTTATAATATCAAAATTTTCAAAACTTCTAAAAATATTAAAAATAAAATCAGTGCTATCATTTGTAGAGTATTTAAATGGAAAAAACCAAGAATTTTCTAATAATAACTCTCATACAACTGTTCTAGATTCTTCATAATTCCAAGTTCATTTATTGTCAGGAACTATTTGAAAATCATTAAAATGAGTATAGAATTGACTTTCAAAAGCTGAAAAAGTTTCACTATCACTTGTAAAACTATAAAAAATTTCTCACTTATAATTATTAAGTCAGAATACTATTTTTCTATGCTCCAAAGTTTTTCAAATATCATCAAAAAACTTTTCTACATATTTTCTTCATTTATCATAAGAATGATAAACTTTTATTAATTGAGTTTTTTGTTTAGGCATTTTTTATAGTTATTTTTATTTATTATATACTTTTTTCTGAAAAAATCAATATTAAGT
>CAZSQW010000136.1:0-1709 GCA_964609055.1 uncultured Candidatus Peribacteria bacterium | reverse complement strand
TGCTATTTTTTCAAACAAACAGAGGTTTCACAAATTAAGTTTATCAATTTTTTTCTCAAATATATCCATAAAGCAATCTTAGTATAATTTTGGGGAAACATTAAAAAATGTTTTTTTGTTAAAAACTTAAAAATTAATTTGCTTTTATATAATATAGATATATACTACTTTTATATTAGTTTATAAAATAAGTATATGATTACACATACAAAAGCAATAACAGTTAATGGTTTGGAGTCTAGCGTGGTTGAAGTTGAGGTTGATATAAATAATGGATTACCTGCATTTACAATAGTTGGTTTGCCTGACCAATGAGTTCAGGAAAGTAAAGAAAGGTTGAAATCTGCTATGAAATCTAGTGAAACTAGGTTACCAACTACTAGAATTACAGTAAATCTAGCTCCTGCAAATATCAAAAAATCAGGGCCTAGTTTTGATTTACCAATAGCTATTTGAATTTTAAGAAATGATTGATGGATTACAGAAGACAAATTAATTGAAGATTCAGTTTTTGTTGGGGAATTGGCACTTGATTGAAAATTAAGAGTTGTAGATTCTGTTTTACCAATCACTATTTGAGCAAAAGAAAAATGATTTAAAAGAATTTTTGTTCCAAAATGAAATTCTGTAGAAGCTTCTATAATTCCTTGAATTGATGTTATTTGAGTAGAATCTTTAAAAGATTTGATTAGTATTTTAAATTTGAATGTTGAACCAAAAATTGAGGAAAAATTAGATTTTACTAATTTTAAAACTAGTTGAGATAATTTTTTAGAAAAAAATGATTTTAAATATGTTTTATGACAAAATCATGCAAAAAGAGCTTTGGAAATAGCAGCTTCAGGTGGACATAATATTATTATGGAATGACCTCCTTGAAGTTGAAAAACTATGTTAGCTAAATCTTTTTCTACTATTTTACCTGATTTGACAGTAGATGAAGCTATTGAAATTTCAAAAATATATTCTATTTCAGGACTTTTAAGTCCTGAAAATCCAATAATAAAACATAGACCTTTTAGAACAGTTCATCATACTGCTAGCTGAGTTAGTATTATTTGAGGTTGAAGAGATGCTAGACCTTGAGAAATTTCTTTGGCTCATAAATGAGTATTATTTTTAGATGAAATTTTAGAATTTCAAAAATCAGTACTTGAAGTTTTAAGACAACCTCTAGAAGATTGAGAGGTTACAGTTACAAGAATAAATGCAACTTATAAATATCCTGCTAAATTTACACTAGTTGGAGCCTTAAATCCTTGTCCTTGTGGTTATTTGACAGATGATTCAAGAGATTGTGTTTGTAGTCCAAAACAAATTTTAAATTATAGATGAAGATTATCTTGACCACTTTTAGATAGAATTGATTTATTTATAGATGTTCCAAAGGTTGAAACTTCTAAATTTTGAAACAAAGATAGTTATGAATGAGTAGAAACTTCTGCTGAAATAAAAATAAGAGTAGAAAAAGCTAGGAAAATTCAAATAGAAAGATTTAAAGAAATTTGAATGACTTCAAATTCAGAAATGTGAACAAAAGAAATTAATCAATATTGTCAACTTTCTCCTGAAAGTGAAACTGTTTTAAAACAAGCAGTTAGCTCAATGAATTTATCAGCTAGAGCATATTATAGAATTTTAAAATTAAGTAGAACTATTGCAGATTTATGAGATGCAGAAAATATAGAAACTAATCATATTTTGGAATC
>CAZSQW010000135.1:0-1719 GCA_964609055.1 uncultured Candidatus Peribacteria bacterium | reverse complement strand
ATCACTAGCATTTACTGAAAATACAGTAAAAAATATAGTAATAAATAATAATAATATTTTCATAATATATATATTAAAAAATAATAACAAGGTGGCTTTAGCCCCTTGTATAATTCTCTATTTAATAATAATCTTTTTTAGATTAAAATCAAAAGTTTAATTTGAATATTTGGTGAAGATTTTATAAGGCTTATCTTCACTTATTTATTAAAACAAAATATAGCAAAAAAAGTGACAAAATTAATTAAAAAAATACAAGGGGCTAAAGCCACCTTGTTGAAATTAATTACATTTATTATTTTCAAAATCTATTTTAAAACATTTTAGTTTTCAATATTCACAAATACTATCTTTTATAATTCATTTTTTATCTTCACAAAATTTGATAAAATTATCTATTTCTTGAATATCTTCTACTAAATCACTGAGACTGGTCTCTTGAATTCATATTTTAGCTTCTGAAACTGGTCTCTCTTCTATACTTTCACCATTTCATAATAAATCTATAATTTCAGTATTTGTAATTTCATCTTTTGTAAAGTTATCAGTACCGGTTCCTGGACTTCACTTTTCAATTATAGGAACCGGTACTTTTCTTTCAATATTTTTTTTTTCTTCTTGAATTTTATTTTCTATTTTTTTTTCCACAAGACCAGTCTCTTGAATTCATATTTTAACTTCTGAGACCGGTCTTGTTTTTTCTTCACTTAAATTTTCTTCTTGAAATTTTTCAACTTCATAATTAAAATTATTTCATTTTTCAGAAATAAATAAATCTGTTCAATAAAAATTCATAAATCCAAAAACTGCAAAAGCTCAAATAAAAATTGGACTTAATAATTTAATAAAATTAAAATTTGGTTTTTCAAAAATATTTTTTCAATCTTTTTTAAGTGAAAAAAAACCTGATTTTGCAATATTAATTTTCTTATTTTTAGTGTTTTTAATTTTAGCATAACTAGTAACTTCTAGCTTATTTTTTAATGATTTTTTAAAATTATAATCCATTTTAATATTTGGATTACTTTTTTTCATCATTTCTATAATTTTTTCTATATTTTTCATTATATCATTATTAAAATTAATAATACAGCCAAATTAGCATTAATATTTTTCAAAACTCTACTAGCTATTTTTTTACAATTATCTACAGATTTTCAAGTAATTTCAGCTATTTCTTTATAACTTAAATCATTCCAAATTCTCATAATTAAAATTTCTCTTTGATCTTCTTTTATATCTAATAAAAATTTTTTAACTTCCTCAAGTTTATTCTTATAATCAATTTTAGCTCAAAAATTTTCTTCTATTCATATTTCAAAAATTTCATTAATACTTACTTTCTCCTTATGTGTTCTATAAAAATCTTTAACTAAATTATAAGCAATAGTATAAATCCAAGATTTCAAAGAAGATTCATTTTTAGGCTTAAATTTTTCTAAATTATTTAGACATTTCAAAAAAGTCTCACTTAAAATATCCTCAGCAAATTCAGCTGAAGAAACCTTTAAATAAATAAATTTATATAAATTATCAGAATATTTTTCAAATATTTTTCAAACAATATTTGTATCTCCTGATTTATATTTTTTAACTAATTCTATATCTGTCATATCTATTAAAACTAAAAATTACAATTTTAGTGACATTTTTATTTTTCAACCACAAAATAAACTCTTTCACTTTCATCATTTACTTCTCCAAAATGAAAATCTTCTA
>CAZSQW010000134.1:0-1722 GCA_964609055.1 uncultured Candidatus Peribacteria bacterium | reverse complement strand
ATTAAAATATTTTGATATAATGGTAGATAAAATAAAAAATATAATTTAATAAATATATATGAAGAATAAATTAATTTTTATAACACCTAAAAGATTAGCAACTAATATTCCTAAATACTATAAAGAATCATTTGATAATTTAATAAAAAACTATCAAGTTGAACTTATTATATGTTATCAGAAAGAAGATAATATTGTTTTGGATTTAGAAGAAAAAGAAAAATTAATAAAGGAGTGATATATATTTAATGAATATATTAATGAAAATGATTTAATTAATTTTGCAAAAAGTTTTGATTTATCAAAAAATAATATTGAAGTTTACACTTTTAGGGAAGCTTATATTGATTTAATGTTTAATATTAAAAAATCATTAGCTCAAGATATTTCAGAAATAAAAAATATTTTTATTTCTAAAAAACTACAAAGGGAAAACTTATTAAATTATGATAAAGATATAACAGTTAATTTTAAAAAATTTAATGATATATCAGAAATAAATATTGATGAAATAATTAAGGAATTTAATTTTCCCTTTATTATTAAACCTTCTGCTTGAATTTCAAGTGCATGAGTTGTAAAAATTAATTCAAAAAATGACTTAGAAAGTGCTATTTCTAATATGAATAATACTTTTAAAGAAATTATTAGAGTTTCAAAAATAGAAAATTATGAAATTGTTATTGAAGAATTCATTGATTGAGATATGTATACTATTGATTATTTTGTAGATGAAAATTGATATATATATAAATCTAAATTAGTTAGAACTAATACATTAAAAGAAGAATATAATATTGAAGATTTTTGAATTACAAAAGAAGTTTTGTGAACTAAAATAGAAGATGAAATTTCAAATGATAAATTAAATATTTATTTAGAAAAATGTGTAAAATGATGCAAGGTAAAAAATACCTTTATTCATCATGAATTCAAATTAACAAAATCTTGAAAACTAAAAACTATAGAATTAAATTGAAGAATTTGATGATATAGGTTAGAAATGTATAAAAAAGCTTATAATTTTGATTTAATTGAATTATTGTTTAATAAAAATATAAAGACAGAATTTATTAATAACTATACTTTTATAGGATTGTTTCCAAGAAAAGAAGTAAATAAAATTTTTGTTTGATTAAATAAAAGTTTTATTAAAAAAATCAAAAATTTAAAATCATTTTATAATTATATGATTAAAAATGATTTTATATGAAAAAAAATAGGTTTTACAAAAAATTGATATAAATATTTTGGTTCAATTAGATTATTAACAAAAGATTTTAAACAAATAGAAAAAGATTATATTTTTATTAAAGAAAATTTAGATAAAAATATAATTTATGAAAAATAGTTGATAAAAAATAAAATAAATGATAAACTAAAAATATAATATTTTAGTTTATTTTTTATGAAAGAATTTCCATCAGAATCCTATGAAGTAGAATCTTTTAAAACTTGAAAGTCATGAAAACTTTATGATTTATCACATAAGAGTTTAAAAGTAATTCCAAAAAATGATTTAGTTGATTTATTAACTAATGATATTTTTTGTTTTAAAGAAAATGAATTATTAAATAAAAATAAAGATGAATTATTAAAAAAATTAAATCAAAAATTATTTAAACTTTATAAACCAGAAAATATAGAACTATTTTGATTAATAGACCCTAGAAAAAAAGAATTAACAAAAGTATTTAATAATATAATTGCATTAAATATTGA
>CAZSQW010000133.1:0-1760 GCA_964609055.1 uncultured Candidatus Peribacteria bacterium | reverse complement strand
TACAATATTGAAATTATGAATATATTTCCTACAGTAATTTTACAAGATTTTTACAAATAAGTTTCTGCTGTGTCTAAATCTGAAATATCACAATATGTTTTTACTTTGGACAGATATAATATATGAAATTTATGATTTTTTATAAAAGATTTTTTAGAAAATAATTATTTTCTGTATTTAAAAGAAATTGAAGATTTTTGTAAAAGTAATTTAGAAGTTAATAAAAAATTATTTTCAGGGATTATTGATGATTTAAAAGAAAGAAAATTAGTTTAATAAATAATTAAAGGTATGAAAAGATTAGAATTTTCAGATAAACAAAAAGCATTAATTTTTCAAAGAGATAAATGATTGTGTGCTTTTTCTTGAAAAATATTATGGGTATTTTTTTATTGAGCATCAATAAGATGGGATTCAGATTGGGTTGATCATATAAAACCTGCTATGAAATGATGAGATAATAGTATTGATAATTGAATTTGTGCTAGTTCTTTTTATAATTCAAAGAAAAAAGATAATAGTCATGATAATAAATTCTTTTTTAGAAACTGAAAACCTACTAATGATTTTTTCTATATAGAGTGAAATTTTTCAGAAGATTTAGGAATTTATCTAAAAAATATGAAAAATATTCATTATTCTGATTGGTATTTTAATAGGGTTGTAAAAAATATATTATTAGCAGTTGATATTTTAAATAATCCTTATGATATAAAATGAAATTTGGTTAAAAGAAATGAAGAATATTGGTGTAAGGCTTGATTTAAAAAACTTGAAGAATATAGAAAAATTATAAAAAAAGACAATATAGAAAGTTTTATTTTTAGATTAAATATAGATAAAAATAATTTATGAGAAGATCAAAAAATTTTATTAAAAATCATTGATTGTAATTCTATAGATGATTTATTAGATATAACTAAAAAATTACTACCATTTTATCAAAAAAGTATTTATTTTTTTGATAAATTAGAAAAAATAAATTCTTTAAAAGATATTATAAAAATAGAAAAAGAAATAAAAAATGAAAATAATATTTGATTGCAAGATAAAATAAATATTAAAAGAAATTTAAAAAATTTAAAAATAATTTATATATAAAAATATGACAAAATATTTGATTTGAGTCATATTGAAAATGAGAAAAATGTAAAAAAATATGTGACCATGAAAAAGAAATAATACAAAAAATAGAAAATATTTTAGATTCATTTAAAAAATAATATGAAAATAGTAATTTGAACAAAATCTCCACAAAAAATAACTGCTATAGAAGAAGCTATTAAAAATTGTCCTTATCTAAATTCTCAAAAAATAGAAATAGAAAAAAAATTTAATCTCTCAGAAAATGATTATAAAATAATTAAAGAAAAGTGTAATTTTATAAAAGAAGTAAAATTAAAAGATTATTATTTAGATAAAGACTTTATTTTAACAAAAAACAACTATTATTTGAGACTTAGAAATGGAGTTTATGAACTAAAGATTAGTAGTTTTAATACTGAAACAAAACTAGTTAAAAGTGAAGAATATGATGATGAAGAAATTATTAATCAAAAAATTAAAAAATTTAATTTATCAATTGATGATTTAGAATGAATTATTTTTGTAAACACAAAAAGACAAAAATTTAATTATGATTTCAAATGATATAATATAAATATAGATGTTGAAGAATACCAATACTGAACTAGATATGAACTAGAATTAATATCAGATGAATCTGAAGATAAACTAAATAATATATTAGAAGATTTTAT
>CAZSQW010000132.1:0-1815 GCA_964609055.1 uncultured Candidatus Peribacteria bacterium | reverse complement strand
GAGCTTTAAAAATTAATTTTTAAAGCTCTTTTTCTATTTGGGAATAATTTTTTTTTATTATTATTCATTTATAATTTAAATTGTCTTTATTTGTTCTAAAATATACAAGGGGCTAAAGCCACCTTGTTGATTTACTTTATTTTTTTTATTAAATTTTCTAATATTTTTCTATTTTCTATTTTAGTGGCTCATCTTTCTTTGTTTTGAGTTTTTGTATAATATTTATGTTCATTCAATAAAATTAGAGAACCATGATTCCAATCAGGGTCATTTATTTTTATTTTTTTGATTAATTCAAGTTCTTTTTTCATATTATCTTTTTGATCAAAAAAATCATCTCTTCATAAATTATCTAAATCAGCATCTTTAATAATTTGTTCAAGTAAATCCTTAGGTTCTTTATATTCTGGATCTGTTGCTATTATTAATCTTTCTATTATTTTTATTTTTTTTTCATCATATAATACACTTCTTAAAAAATTTTTAGCTATTTTAGCTCCAATATGTTCATTTTTATCATATTGTATTACAAAACCTGTATCATGAAAAATTCATGCTAATGATAATATTTCTAATTCTTCTTTGCTAACTTTTTCTTTTTTTCCAAGATATACAGCACGTTCCATCACTTCTAAAGAATGATTATATTGATGATAATATAGTCATTCTAATGGTAATAATAATTTATTAACATATATTAGTGAGTGTTTTATTATAGATGTTTTTTTCACAGTTTTTTTATTTTAATTTTTATATATAATATAATAGCACAAATAAAAATAATTGTCAATTTTTAAAATAAAAAAAATAGTTTATTTTATTTAAAATTTATATATAATAAAATGAAGTATTTAATAATTTATAAAAAAAATAATCTTATGCAAACAAAAAAAGCCTTTACATTTATTGAAATAATTATTGTAATTTCAATATTAGCTCTTCTAGCAGTAGTTGGTATATCTTACCAATGAGCTTCTAATCAAAAAGCATTAAATACAAGAATTATTTGAGATATTTGAACTCTAAATAATTCTATTGCTTCTTATTTAGAAGAAAAAAGTATTCTTCCAAACCCAAAATGAAATAAAAACTATTTTAGCTCTGGAGCAGAATATTCTCATGATGAAACTTGAGCTTTTTGAGTTCATTGATTTGTGACAGATAATTTATTACCTAAAAAATATCTAAATTATCTACCACTAGACCAAAGAACTAATCAATATTATGCCTACTGAAAAACTATAGACAATAAATTTTATGAAGTAGCTGGAGTTTTAAATATAGAATGAGATTATATAACAAAACTACAATGAAATTACCCAGCAGAAAATGGACCATATTCTTTAATAAGAGAATATAACTGACCACAATTTATATCAGATAAATCAAAACAATTTTTCCCATACAACCCAGTAGAAAGAGTTTTAGTTTGAAAAATAAATACTTTTTCAGGAACAGTACAAATAAACTGAAATTCTACAAATATTTTAACTCATACTCTAGTAGAATGAGATACAATAGAAACTAGTAATAACTCAACAGCAACAATATTTTTCTCAGACTGAAGTCAATCTCTTCTAGAAGAAAATTCTACATTACAATTAACAGAATTAAGTTTTCAAAAAGAAGATAATCTTCTAACAAGAATTCAACTATCACTAGAATCAGGAACTCTATGGACAAAAGCTACAAAGCTTAACAGTCAAGATTGAAATTCAGAATTTGAAGTTCAATCATGAGATTATACAGCAGCAGTAAGATGAACAATTTTTTGAGTAACAAAAGATAATACAAATACAATAACAGTAGAAGTAG
>CAZSQW010000131.1:0-1902 GCA_964609055.1 uncultured Candidatus Peribacteria bacterium | reverse complement strand
CTATATACTTAAAATAAGTATACATTTTTTTATTATATAATCCTTGTAGTATGAAAAAAATATTTTTTCTCTTTTTTATTATTTTACTTAGTATTAATTTTTCAGATGCTAGAAATATTTATGAAAAAGAATTACCTAATAATTTTAACAAAGAATGTTTTAAATTTGCTGTAGATTATAACTTTTCTTCTAAAAATGATTGAAAATATAAAATTAAAGTTAATAAAGATTGAGTAATAGCAGTTAAGTGAAATTATTTAATTCCTATTATTTCTTATAAAAGAAATAAAGAATTTTTTAAATATAGTAATAATTTATTTGAAAATAATGTTTTTTTAAATGATAATAATTTAAAGACTTATTTAAAATTAGATACAGAAAAAAACACAAAAATTCTTTTAAAATTTGAAAAAAAAGTTTCAAATAATTCTTTTCATTTTAATTTTAAACATAGTTCAAAATTGTATTATCCTACAATTTTTATTTCAAATGATGGATTAAAGTTTTCATCTGTTAGTTTTTCTAAAATATGAGATTTTGATTTTAAATATTTAAAAATTATTTTTAATCCTAAAGATGATAATATAAAAAGAGAAATAATAAAAATTAATGAATTATCTATATTTAAAGTAGAAAATATAAAATTAATAAAAGTAGATTGATGATGAAAAGTTTCTTTTTATAGTGATTACCATTGTAAGGATTATATAAATACAGATACAATTTGAGTACCTTTTTGAATAGATATAAACACAAAAACAGTAGAAATCAATTTATCTAAAAATAAAAACTATAACCCTAATATTGAATGAGATCTTGATTTAGATAAAATTATTAATAGTTATGATAATTGTCCAAAAATATATAATCCTCTTCAAAAAGATTCTAATGGAGATGGTGTATGAAATAAATGTAGTGATATTGATTGAGACTGAATATTATGACATTTAGATAATTGTCCTGAAATAAAAAATGCTAATCAAAAAGATATTAATTGAAATAATATTTGAGATAAATGTGAATTTGATAAAGATAAAGATTGAATATTTGATTCCTTTGATAATTGTATAAATATAAAAAATCCTTTTCAAAAAGATAAAGATAAAGATTGAATTTGAGATAAATGTGATAATTGTATATATTATAATCCAAAACAATTAGATAAAAATAATAATAATATTTGAGATATTTGTGAAGAAAAAAAGAAATTTTTATTAAAAAATGATAAGGATAAAGATGGGATTATGGATTTTAATGATAATTGTGTAAATATTTCAAATATAAATCAATTAGATTGAGATAAAGATGGAGTTTGAAATAAATGTGATAATTGTTTATGAATTAAAAATAAAAATCAATTAGATTTTGATAATAATTGAGTATGAGATTTATGTGAAGATTCTGATAAAGATTGAATAAAATGAATTGAAGATAATTGTGTTAATTTATTTAATAAAGATCAAAAAGATTCTGATAATAATGGTATTTGAGATATTTGTGAAGATAAAGATAAAGATGAAATTTGGTTTGTATTAGATAATTGTCCATATAAATATAATCCTTTTCAAAAAGATTTAGATAATGATTGAATTTGAGATAAATGTGATGATGAAGATAATAGATTAATTGAATCAAATAAAACTTTTTTTATTATAATGATAATTATAGTTGTAATATGATTTTGAGCATGAATTTTTTGAATGATTAATAAATTAAATGATATTAATAATCAAAAAACTAAAAAGTATAAAAATAAAAAAAATAAAGAAAATAAAGAAAATAAAGAATTTAATTTTTTAAATGGAGATAGTTATACTAAATATAAAAAATAAAATTTTAAAATACAAATAATTAAATGTACTTTTAAATACAAGGGGCTAAATCCACCTTGTTGATATTTAA
>CAZSQW010000130.1:0-1984 GCA_964609055.1 uncultured Candidatus Peribacteria bacterium | reverse complement strand
CTATTGCAGATTTATGAGATGCAGAAAATATAGAAACTAATCATATTTTGGAATCTCTTAGTTTTAGAAAAAAAGAGGAATTATAAAAAAACTAGTATATAAAAAAACAGAAAGCTAAAGCATTCTGTTGATTTATATGTTATTTTAGTGTTTTATAAACTTCTTTAAGTGAATTATATATATTATCAAATCAAGAAGTATTTTCAATAATTTTTTGCATAATTACATTATCTTCTTCTCAATTCCAAATTTTAATATAGTTTCATTCTTTATATCAATTATCTTGTCTAAATTTATTTAAAACATTTTTTCAAATGTATAATTTATATAAATCATCAAAATTAATAGAAGTTGTATCTAAAGCAATAAAAAATCTTTTTAAAAATAATTCTAAATCATTTTTTGTTTTAGTTGTTAATGTAGATAACATTAAATCTTCATAAGGTTTAATTATTTTATCTAAATTGATATTATCTTTTTTAGCCCACTCTAATGGTAGTTTTATTTCAGATTTTTCAGAACTATATTTTGAAATTAATTCTACTAATTCCTCATTTGAAAAATAAATTTCTAATTCACTCATTATAAAATGCCAAACATCAATCATTTCTACTTTAAAATTTTCATAATCAATACCTCAATCAATATTTTTCCAATGTTTCCAGCTTATACTATCAATAGCTTCAGCTAATTCCATATAAATACACCTTTTCCAATTAATTATTTTTCATTTATTTGATATTCATTTTCTCCAATCATTTCAACTTGTATAAGAATTAAAAGTGTCTTGTAATTCAAGCATTTCTAAAATTTTTTCTTTCATACTTAAGTTTATTTAAAAATTATTATTTTAATTATATAGATATATTTTTTTTTTGCAATTTCTTTAAAATAAATATAATTATTTTGTTATTTAAAATAAAAAACTATGAAACAATATCTAAAACTTTTAAAAGATGTAAAAGATAATTGAATTGGTAAAGATGATAGAACAGGGACTGGTGTTAGAGGAATTTTTGGAATGCAGGCTAAATATAATCTTGATGATGGATTTCCTTTAGTGACTACTAAAAAAACTTTTTTAAGAATAATTATAGTAGAATTAATTTGGTTAATTAGAGGTGAAACTAATATTAAATATTTGGTTGATAGAAAATGTCATATTTGGGATGAATGGCCTTTTCAAAATTGGTTAGATAATTCTGGAGAAGTAAGTGAAAAAATTGAAATGTATAGTGAAGAGTGGATGAAACTAAAAAAAGAATTTGTTTCTAAGATTAAAGAGCTTGATAAAGATGATGAGTGGGTAAAAAAATGGTGAGAATTATGACCAGTTTATGGTAAACAATGGAGAAGCTTTAATGGTGAGTGAGTTGATCAAATAGCAAATGCTATTACTCAAATTAAAACAAATCCAACTAATAGAAGAATAATAGTTTCAGCTTGGAATCCTGCTAAAATAGATGAAATGCTACTTCCACCTTGTCATGCTTTTCTTCAGTTTAATGTTGATACAACAAATAATAAATTAAATGTTCAACTGTATCAAAGAAGTGCAGATATGTTTTTGTGAGTACCATTTAATATAGCAAGTTATTCAACTTTACTTATTTTGATTGCAAAGATTACTGGTTTAAAACCTTGAACTTTTACTCATACACTATGAGATGCACATATTTATAATAATCATATAAATCAAGTAGAAGAACAATTACAAAATGAACCTTTTCCACTTCCAGAATTAAAAATTAATAAAGATATAAAAACTTTAGAAGATATAGAAAAACTAGAATGGGAAGATTTTGAATTACTGAATTATAAAAGTCACAAAAGTATAAAAGCTCCAGTAGCTGTTTAATATCTTTACCTTTTCTGAAAAATATGATAAAAATAATAAACCTAAAAATAATCAAAAACAAAGAATACAAGATATAAAAATAGTTATTATTCCATCATATAAAAAAAATATTTATAAATCAAATTT
>CAZSQW010000129.1:0-2010 GCA_964609055.1 uncultured Candidatus Peribacteria bacterium | reverse complement strand
AAATATTATAAATTGGAGTTTAGAGATATAATATTAAATAATTTAAAAACTAGAAGAATTTCTATTGATTTTATTTAAATTTAAGTATACTTTTAAAGTAAAAAATATATATAATAATTTTATTAAATATGCAAATTCAAATTAAAAATATTTGAAAAATAAAAGAGGCAACTATTAATTTAGATTGATTAAGTATTATTGCATGAAATAATGATACTTGAAAATCAACTATTGGTAAAGTTGTTTTTTCAGTTATAAAAGCATTTAAAGATTATGAAAATTTTTCAAACATATCAAAATCCAGACAAATTAGAAAAAATATAGAAGAACTTTATTTAAATATAAGAAAAGTTTTTCATATTTTAAGAGAAAATAAAGATAAAGAAGCTTGAATTAAATATAAAGAATTAAGACAAGAATTTGATAATTTTCATTTTTATGAAAATTTTATACATTCAAATAAAAAAGAAGAATTTTTAAATAAAAAGATAAATATTATTAATGGTTTAAATATAGAAAATGAAGAAAAAAATAAGATAGTAGAAAAAATAAAAAATATAGGAAAGGTTTATTTTAAAAAAGAAGAAAAGAAGCATTTAATAAATAGTGCATTATATGAAATATTTATGAGTGAATTTAATTGAAAAATTAATTTCTGAAAAGAAGAATGAATAATTATTTTTAAGGATTTTGAATTAGAATTATTTAGTGTTTTTATAAAAGATTGAAATATAAACTTAAATATAAAAGATGATATTTTAAAAATAAAGGATTCTACTTTTGTAAATAGTCCAATTATTTTAGATTTTTTTAATGATTCTAAATTTATAGATTTACAATATCATTATGAAGATTTATTTAAAAAAATTAATAATATTGAACCTAATAATAAAAAAAGAAAAAATGGATTTTGGAAAGAAATTAAAAAAACTATAAAATGAAGTTTTGAATTAAGAGATGATTTTATATGAATAAAATTATCTTTTTCAAAAGAGTTATTAGAAGAAAATATTGAAGTAATTAATACTGCAACTTGAATAAAATCTTTTTGAATTTTAGATCTATTAGATAAATCTGATAATTTAGATTGAGATGATTTATTGATTTTAGATGAACCAGAAGTGCATTTACATCCACAGTGGCAGGTTAAATATGCAGAATTAATTGTATACCTTATAAAAAAAAGAGATATGTCAGTTTTAATAACTTCTCATAGTCCTTATATAATAGAAGCTTTGAGTAAATATTCAAAGAAAGAAGATATAAAAGCTAGTTTTTATTTAGCAGAAGAAAATGAAAAATGAAAAGTTAATATTGAGGATAAAACAGAGAAAAAATATGAAATTTTTAAAAAATTGTCAAAACCTTTTAGAGATTTAATGTTAAAATAATATGTTATTAGAATTAAAGAAAAATTGAATTGAAAAAGGATATTTTATTGAAAAGAAGTTAAGTGAATTACCAGAGGCTAAAAAAGATTGATTTGACAATTTAGAAAAATTAGTTATAGATTTTGATGAGACTTCAAAAAAATTTTCAAGTTTAAATTTAAAATCAGCAGATGCTTTAATTTTTGATAATGATGTAAAATTTAAATTTATAGAATTTAAGAAGCTTATAAACAATAATGAAATAAGAATATTTTTAAAAGAATTATATTTATCCTTAAAGGTTCAAGAAAGTTATTCTCTATTAAGATATATAGTTAATGAAAAGTGATTTTGAACAAAAAAAAATAGAGATAATTTTAATAAAACAAGTAGTAGATTTATATTTTCTTTTAAAATTGATAATTTAGATTATAGATTACAATTGTTATTAGATATGGAAACAGCTTGATTAGAAGATTATGAAAAAACTTTAGAAAAAGTTATTTGGATAGAAACAAAAGAAATAGAAAAATATATATAATGAGTAAAAAGACTTTTCCAAAATTTTTGGAAAATTCTTTTTACTCTAGTTTTTTATTTTGTATTTCACTATTTTTAATTAAACTTAATTTAAGTATTT
>CAZSQW010000128.1:0-2015 GCA_964609055.1 uncultured Candidatus Peribacteria bacterium | reverse complement strand
CCAAAGGGATAGATTGAGAACAGGAACATTTTGCAATAATTTGTAGAAGCAATAGGGAAGTAGAAGAATGGACTAAATTTATGCAATTGCAAAATATTGAGGTTGAAAGTAAATTAAAAACAAATATTTTGAAAAATAAATTTGTAGAATTTATTTTGGATTTTTTAGAAATTATAGAAAATCCTGAATCTTCTGATGAAAAATTATTTGATATTTTGAGAACTGATATTATTGATATTGAAAATATAGATGTTATTAGTTTAGCTAAAATATTGTATAAAAAAAATTATTCAAAATCTTGATTTAAAGCTAATTTATGGAGTTTATTAAAAAATATAGATTCTGATTTTTTAGAAAAAAATAATATTTTAGATGTTGAAAAAAAAGCTATTTTTGAATTAGATTTAGAAAATGTTTTTAAAAATTTCACAAAAATATTAGAATTTAGAGATTTAATTTTAGAGTTAAATTCTGAACTAGGTCTTTATTGAATTTCAAGACTTTTTCAAAAACTTTTAGAAAAAATTTGATTAATAGAATATATTGAAACAAATGGAACTTTTTCTGATTTGGAAGATATTTTTACACTTTTTAATAAAATTAAAACTTTAAATGAAAATAATACCGATTTAAGTTTAAAAGAATTATTAAATAAATTTGAATTACATAATAAATATAAAATTTGAATTTCAAGACAAATTCTTAAAAAAACTAATTCAAATATAGAAATATTAACTGCACATTCTTCAAAATGATTAGAATATGATTATGTTTATATTCCTTGAGTTTATTCTTGAAATTGGGAAAGTAAAAGAGTTATTGATAAATTAAAACTTCCACTTTGAATAGCTTGAAATTGATTACAATTTTCAGGATTAGATGAAAAAGAATTAAAAAATGTAGAAAAAGAAACTCAATTACAAGAAGATAGAAGATTATTTTTTGTGGCTATGACAAGAGCAAAAAAAGAGCTTATTTTTACAAGGCCAGCTGGAAAAGAAAATAAACCATACATTGATAGTCCATTTATTTTGGAAGCTTGATTTTCTGGAGAATTAGTAGAAAATAAAATAGAAAATAATTCAGTTTTAGAAACAATAAAAAAAGAATTATTGTGAAAATGAGAAGATTTAGTAAAAACTATAAAAGAGGAAATAAATTATATTTCTGAATTTTTAGAAAATTATAAATTATCGCCAACTGATTTAAATATATTTTTGGAAGACCCAAAAAAATTTTTAAAAAATGTAGTTTTTAAATATCCTTTTACTGGAAATGAATTTACTATTTTTGGTAATGTTTATCATAAAGTTTTGGAACTTGCTACAATGACAAAAATTAGCCCTAACTCAGTCTCTCTCAAAGGGATAGAAGTAGCTACATTATGAGAAATGACAGAAAAATTTTTAGAACTTATAAAATATCAAATTTTAACATCAGAAGAAAGAGATAGATTAACAAAAAAATGACTAGAATGATTAACTTGATATTATGAAATATTCTCAAAAAATCCAAGAATTCCATTAGCTGTAGAATATAATTTTAGATCAAGAGATGTAGTTTTTGAATGAGTTAGAATTACTGGTAAAATTGATAAAGTAGAAAAAATAAATAACCCCCTATCCACTTTGTCAGGGGGAATAAATAATGGAGAACAAAGTCCATTATTTATAGAAGATGTTGCAGTTGTGGATTATAAGACTTGAGGAATAAAAACAGAATGAAAAATAAAATGAGTTGATAGATATTGAAATAAAAAAGAAAGTTTTGAAGAGGGAAAATATTATAGACAATTACTTTTTTATAAACTTTTATCAGAAAATGATAGAGAATTTAGTTCAAAATATAATGTAGTTGAATTAGCTTTAGACTTTGTAGAATGAAAAAATTGAGAATATAAATATGTATGAATTATCCCAGAAAATGATGATTATGAAGAATTTAAAATTTTAGTAAAAGATAGTTGGGAAAAAATTAATAGTTTGGAATTTTGGAAAAAAATCTTGAATTAAAGG
>CAZSQW010000127.1:0-2027 GCA_964609055.1 uncultured Candidatus Peribacteria bacterium | reverse complement strand
CTGGTATAGATGAAAAAACAGGGAAGATTCAATTAAGTATGAAAAATATATAAAATATGAAAAAAGTATTATTTAAATATAAGACTTTTTTTATTTGTTTGTTTTTGATTTATTTTTTAAAAAATGATATTATTAAGATAATAAATATAAAAATAAAAATAAAATGGAAGACATTGAAAAAATAGAATGAAATTTTACAAATATAAAGTTTTTATCTGATGATGTTAATGTAATTTATTATAAATACAAAAGTAAAATAGAGGAAATTATTCATGAAAATTATTGATTACATGCTGAAGAAAAAATTTTAGAAATGTTTAGAAGAATATGATTAGAAATTTCTTCAAGAAATAATGATTTATTAAAATTATTAGAAGATAAATATAATCTAGATTTTTTATGAAAACTAGATTTTTCTTGAGGTTTAAGTATTTCTAAAATAGTAGTTGATTGATTATGAAAAGAAAGTATTAAAAACTTTTTTTCTAGTGATTATGTAAAAGAAACTGATAATTGATATGATTCTCGTTGATATGGGTATTATTTTAATTTAGATTGATTTGATATTGATTGAACTATAAATTATAACCTAGATCCAGAAATATATTTTAATAATATAAAACAGTATTTTGTAGATATTAGAAATGCATTATCTGAATTTGAATGAATAAGTATTAATGATTTAGGTAAGTCAGAAAAAGACATATTTTTAATATTATTAGAACATTATAAAAATGTATTATATTTTTATCAAAATATAATTATTCTTATGTCTGATAAAGATAAACTTGCTAAACATGTTTGAAATTTAGTATCTAGAAATTTTGATAAATATTATATTTATAATAAATTAAACGATAGTAATAAATATATAAAAAACTTAAATAGTGAATTAGAAAATACTATTAATAATTTTTCTGATATATTATTAGGGATAGAAAATAATAATAAAATAAATTTTTGAGAAAGTTTAGATGATAATATTTTTGATTATTTAAAAGATTTTTTTAAAAATTCATTTGAATTACAAAAAACAATTATTTCTGATTTAGAAAATAAAGAATCAAGCTGAAAGCAAACAGATATAAAATGAACTAAAAAATTTATTACAAAAACAAATAATAAGTTTATTTGAAATTTACTTAGAATTATTAGGGAAGAAGACAATCCTATAAAACAAATTTTTGCATCATTTAATATTGCTAAAGATATTCCAGATGATATAGAAAATATAGATATTAATTGAATGCTTTATTGAGGGATTGAAATGCCATATTTTATGAAATATGTTTTGACTAGATTTTATGATAAAAATGAAGAATATTTGAATATAAATTTAGTTTCTATGTCGGCATATCATAATAGAAATCTAAAAATAGTATCAAATGCAAATGAGCATCCAGAATTAAATAAATCCAAAAATAAAAAATTACAATTAGTTTTAGATGATAATTTATTTTCTGGTTCTACTTTGCAGGTATGATGAAATAATTTAATGTATAGATGACCAGTGTTGTCATGAGTAACAGAAGTATGACTTAGAAGATGAAAATTATGAAAATTGGATGAATGAAAATTACTTAATTTCATGTTATCAAAAATAAATTGAGCTTCATCAGTTACTCCAATAGAAAAAAATGCAAAATTAGGTTCGTATAAAAATTTAGTAAATAGATTTATTAAGAAAAAATTACCTAAATTAGTCTGAAAATTTTAATTATTTATATGAAGAATTTAGTATTTGAAATTTAAAAAACTAAAAAGTGAACAATTAAGTTTATTTGAAAAAATTAGAGTATTAAATAAATCTAATCATGATTTATTAAATATTATTAATACTATTAATAATAAATATAATTTACATAAAATATCTTTTGGTTCATATCTAATAGTGATTCTAAGTTAATTATATTAAAATAGATTTAATTTTTTATTTAATTGACTTTGAGTTTTAATTAAATACAATACTTTTAATAAGTTGTTATATATAAGAAATAATAAATTAATAATATTATTTTTTCAGAGTA
>CAZSQW010000126.1:0-2067 GCA_964609055.1 uncultured Candidatus Peribacteria bacterium | reverse complement strand
TTCCTGAAATAAAAAAAGAAACTACATTAACATATAAAAATTATGATGATGATTTTGAATTTACTAAATCTAATATAGATAAAATCTTATATAAAAAAAATACAAAAACACAAGATTCAATGTTTTTATGAGTTGCTAATAGATTAAAAAAACAACGTAAACAAAATTTAACTATAATTGAAGGAATATGACCAAAACTTGAAGAATTATTAAATATAAATTGAATTTATAGCTATAAAGATTTAGCAAATTCTGATATTTTAAAAATAAAAAATATCTTGAAATCAGCAGGAAAAAGATATTTAATGCTTCATAATCCAGAAACTTGGTGAAAACAAGCTCTTTTAGCTGATAAAGAAAATTTTAAAGAATTAAAAAACTATCAAAATAAATTAGTAAAGTGAGTAGAAAAATAAAAAATTAAATTTTAAAATTTAATTTTAATACATCTTTCTACTGCTCAATTATCTTTAAAAATTTTAAAATTTAATTTTTTATTATTTAAATAATTAGTAGCTATTTTTTTTTGATCAAATCAAATTTCTATAAATAAAATTGCTTTTATTTTATATTTTAATATTTGTTCAATTAATTTTTCATATAGTTCAAAACCTGTTTTTTTTCATCAATATAGAGCAATAGATGGTTCATATAAAATTACTTCTTTATCCATATTTCAATAATCTTCATCTTTAATATAAGGAAGGTTTGCTGTAATAACATATAAAGGGCTGAAGCCCTCTGTTGACAAGTTGATATTTTCTAATAAATCTGATTTTAATAATTCTATTTTGTTTTCTAAATTATGATTTTTTATATTTTTTTTAGCCACTTCTAGAGCACCTATAGAAATGTCTACAGCAAATGCTTTTTTTATATTCTCTCAAGAATTTTTATAAACTGAAATTGGAATTGCTCAACTTCCTGTTCAAACATCAATATAAAAAAACCCTAACCCTTTATCAGGGGAATTTGATATTTCTTTTATAGTTTCATCAACCATAATTTCAGTATCATTTCTTGGAATTAGACACCTTTTGTCTACATAGAAATCTAATCCATAAAATTCTGCTTTTTCTAAAATATATTCTATTGGATATCAAAAAGCTGTTTTTTTAAATATTTTTCATAATTCTTCTAAATCATTTTCTGATATATTTAATTCTTCAATTAAAAAAAACTGACTTTTATTTAATCCAGTTTTTTTCATTAAAATTTGTTCTACAATACTATTTTGTAATCAGATTTTTTTTCAGAAAATTAATAATTCTTGTTTTTTCATATTATCTTTCAAATTTTTTTCTATCAAATATTATAACAGTAAGTGTTAAAATAATTATTATATAAACTAATACATAAAAAGTATTAAATAAGAAAAAATTAAAATGAAAATCTTTAAAACTTCAAATTATATCTTTAATATTTATTGCTTCAAGTGGTGGAAAGATAAGTTGTAAACCTTGTGTAAAATAAACAACAATTTCATTTTTTGTCCTTTCAGCCATTGTTGTTAATAAAGAAAAACTATGACTCAAAAAATAAATCATTATAGATACTAATATAGTTAAAATATTAGACATAAAAGTAGATAAGAAAAATACAAGAGAAAGCAATATTTCTAGTTTAAAAAATGTAAAAATTAAAGACCAAATAATTAAATAATCAATTTCTATTCCTTTAAAGAATAGTACCCCTAAGAATAAAATTGCTTGAAATAAAACTATTAAAAATATAGTTCAACTAAAACCTACAAATTTTCACAATATAAATTCATACCTTTTTATAGGTTTTGATAATATTAAAAAAATTGTTTTTCATTCTACTTCTTTGAAAAGCAATTGGCTTCAAACAAACAAAACTCAAACTATTCAAAATATTTCTATCATAGCAAGACCAAAATCTACTATAATTTTATTATCATTTCAAAGTGTAAGTTGTCACAATAAAATTGAAAAAATAATAAATACAAATGCAAAAAAGAGAATTAAATACAAAAATTTGTTTCTAACTATTTCTTTAAAAGTATTAAGTGCAATATTAAACATAACTAAAATTTATAATCTAAAA
>CAZSQW010000125.1:0-2108 GCA_964609055.1 uncultured Candidatus Peribacteria bacterium | reverse complement strand
TTAAAATTTAAAATATTTTTTTATGCACAAACTGTGTTTAACTCTTTTTTTACTAAAACTCACCTTTTTCTATTAATTCAATTTAATTTTTCAGCAACTCATGATAGGTAAGAAACTACTTTATTTTCACTTTCTGGATTATCTAAAAGTATTAATTCAATAGAATTTTTCATTTCTTTAAATTTTTCTATGTGAACTGGATCAATATCTTTTAATATTTTTTCCATATATTCCAAACTACTTTTTTGTGGTTTTTGGTTTTTAAAGTGTCTCTCTAAAGTACTGCATTTTATAGTTGTAGACATAATATTTTTATTTTTGTATTAATTTTTGTATATCAGGTACTATATTATCTAATAATATATACTGTTCTAATTTAATTTCTTCTTCTATTTTTTGTATTTTTTGTGCCAATAATTCAAAATTAGCTAATAATTTTTGTTTTTTTTCATCATCTACAATCATAAAAATCTGATTAATTTCATACTGGTCTTTTTCAGAAATTTTATATTTATCAAATAATGTTTTTAACAATGTATTCATTTCTCCTTTATTACTATATTATAATATCATACTTATTATAATAATAAAGAAATATATGCAAATTTATTAATTATTTTTATTGACTTTTAATTCTTTTATTTTAATGTCCTAATACTGATAATATTTCTTCCAAACTAGTTTCTCATAATACAACCCTTAATAAGGCATCTTCTTTTATTGGAACCATTCAATCTCAAATTGCCTGAATTTCTAATATTGTTCTACTTGCATTTTTTAATAATAATTTTTCTAAAGAATCTGTCATTTCTAAAACTTCATATAATCCTATTCTTCAAGAATAACCTGTTTGATTACATTTTTTACAACCTCATTCTTTTATTTTATATAATTTTAAATGTTTTTTAGATCTTATATATTTACCTACTTTTCCAAAAAGATATTTTTCTATTTTTTCACTAGCCATATATGATTGTTTACAATAAACACATAGTTTTCTTGCTAATCTTTGAGAAATTATACTTTTCAAAGATGAAGATAATAATGATGGTTCTATTCATAGATTTATTAATCTTTGAATAGTATGAGATGCTGAATTAGTATGTAGAGTTGAAAAAACTATATGTCATGTAATAGAAGCTTCAATAGCCAGTTTAGCTGTTTCATCATCTCTAATTTCTCCTACCATAATTATATCTGGATCTTGTCTTAAAAGACTTCTTAATCATTTTGCAAAAGTAAAATCAATAATTGGATTGATTTGAGTATGATTAACTCATTTTATTCTATATTCTACTGGATCCTCTAGTGTAGAAATATTTTTTTCTTCTGCATTAAACTGACTCAACATAGAAAATAATGTTGTAGATTTACCTGAACCTGTTGGTCCTACAACTAAAATCATACCATTATTATTTTTTAAATGTTTTTTAATTTTAATTATATTATATGGCATAATTCATAATTTACTTAATTCTGGAGGATTTTCATCTTTTTTCAATAATCTAATTACACATTTTTCTCAATAAATTGTAGGAATAACTGAAACTCTCATATCAATACTTTTTCATCCAAACATTTTATAATTAATTTTTCAATCTTGAGGATGTCTATGCTCATCAATTCTTAAATAAGATAGAATTTTAATTCTAGATAATATAGCTTCTTTTTGAGAAAGGTTAAATTCTTTATATTTAATAAAATATCAATCTATTCTAAATCTAATTTGTAATAATGTTTCCCTTGGTTCAATATGTATATCTGATGCTTTTTTTATCATTGCATTTAAGAATATATCACTTACAATTTCTACTATTTCATTTTCTTCACTTTCTCCAAATTTTGCTAAAATCATTTCTGAAGTTCCTAAGGTTTTTTTTGTATTTTCAAAATTTTTATCCACTTCAAATAATTTATCTACTTTTTTGGATTTAGTAGAATGTTTTTGTAAAATTCTTTTATTATATGATATAAAATTTTTAAATGGCATTTTGGTAGATTAATTATTATAATTACTAATAAAATACTATATAAAATAAAAACTGTAAAATTATATTATAATAATTACAGTTTTATTTTATTGACAACATTTAATAATATTGTTTTTT
>CAZSQW010000124.1:0-2156 GCA_964609055.1 uncultured Candidatus Peribacteria bacterium | reverse complement strand
GAAAAAATAGATAATAAAAAAATAAGTAATGTAAGAAAGAAACAAATTTATGAAATTTTAATTAAAAAATTAGAAAAAATTGAATTAAAATTAAAAGATAAAAAAGAAAAAGTAATAAAAAGTATTAATATTTCTAATATTAATGAAAAAAGAGAATTAATAAATCATATAATTAATAAATTTAAAACTAAATTACTAGATTTTAAACTAAAAAATCATTTAATTAATAAATTATTTTTTAGTTCTGAAATTTGAAAAATAAGTAATTTAAAAATAGCAAATAAAGAATTTAAAATATGAAATAAAAATTATCTTATTTTAAGAGAATTTACTCAAAATAATAAAGAAAAATATTTAATAGTTGAAGATAAAACTTATAATACTTTTGTTATTTTAGCTGATAATATTTCTGAAAAAAGTAATTTTTGAAAATTATATAATAATTCAAGTTATAAAAATAATATTGATTTAGTTTATAAAAATAGAAAAAGTTGAATTAAAAAATGATGAAAATATTTGCAAAATGCTTGACTTAAATCTTGAAAAAATTCTTGAAATAATATATTTCTGACTGCTGATTTTTGTCCATCAGCAAAACATTGATTTGAAGATAAAATTATTGAAAAGTTTATGAAAGCTGGAAATAAAAATATAGCTATAGCTATAACTTCTGCTTGGATTAATTGACATCAAAAAGATTTTGAAAAATTAATTAAATGGAATAATTCTAAAAAATTAAATATTACTTGGATAAATCATACAAAAACTCATAAATATAATTTTTCTAGTGATTTTTCTACTACTTTTATTTTGACTCCTTGACTTATTCTTGAAGATGAAATTTTAGATGTTGAAAAAAAACTTTTAGAAAAAGCTCAAGTTCCTTCAATTTTTTTAAGATATCCTTGACTTATTTCAAATGAAAAAGTATTTGAAAAAACTATTTATAAATATTGATTAATCCCTATATGAAGCAATACTTGGTTAGCTAAATGAGAAAAAATTAAATCTAATTCTATAATTTTAATACATTGAAATAAAAATGAACCAGCTTGAATTAAAATTTTTGATAAAATTTTAGATAAAAAAAATGAATTTATTTATGAAAATCTTAATAAAGTATTAAAGTAATTTAAGTTTTATTTAATATCCATAAATATATTAAATTTAATTTTTATTCTTTAATCTAAAAAATAGTGAAAAAGATGTATTCAAATTTCAAAACTTCAGACAAAATAACTTTTTTATTTAGTCTTTTTAATTTTGCCTGACTTTTAATTTTACTTTTAACAATAAATATTGTTTATTTTTTTCTATGGTATTCTGACCAAAAACAAGAAAGTTGGTATGATATGAATGTTAATTATAAAAAAACTTTAAATCTTAATAAAAAAGTAGAATTTACAAATAAACAAAAAAACTTAAGTTCACTTTCAAGTGAACAAATTAAAAAAATTAGAGAAAAAAGAAATATTGAAGCTTTCAAAAAATATATTCTTCAAAAAAATACAATTATTATACCAATCAATAGTAATGAAGAATTTATTTGTTCTAATTCAGTATCAAAAAAAGTTCATAATAATATGGAGTTAATTGATGAAATAAAAAATTCATTTTTTTATAAACATAATTGAAAAATATTTTTTATTTATTCAAAATTTTATCCAGAAATATGAGAAGTAAAAGTTCTTTTTGATACAACTCCTTATGTTAAATCTCAAATTATTATTATTAAAATAAGTTTATTTATAATTTTATTTTCTATTTTTTTATTTTATTTCTTATGAAAAAAAATAACAAAATATTCTCTTAAAAATTTAACTAAAATTGCAAAAAAAGCTGAAGAATTAGATATTGAAAAAGATTTCAAAAAACTAAAAATTATTTGAAATCCAGATGATGAAATAAATATTTTAGCTAGCACTATTAATAATTCTTTTAGTCATATAAAGGAGCAAACTGATAATTTAAAACAGTTTATTACTGATGTTAGCCATGAATTTAAAACTCCACTTATGGTTATAAATTCACAAATTGATTTACATAATAAAAAAATAGAAAAAAATAAATTAAATAAAAAAGATTCAGAGAAATTACTTGAAAATATTAAAGAAAAAACTAAAAAATCAGATAATTTACTTCAAACATTTTTACTG
>CAZSQW010000123.1:0-2166 GCA_964609055.1 uncultured Candidatus Peribacteria bacterium | reverse complement strand
TCAATAATTCAATTTTCCCAATTAGTAAATAATTCTACTAATTTAGTTCTATAAAACTCATCAACATCAGAAAGTTCCAAAGTCATATTTCATAGTAAACATCATCACTTAAAATTATTTTTTTCAAATTCTCAGTGAAGAATCTTGCATATTTTAATCATATCATCTCTTTGTGCAATTTCTTTTCCTAAAACTTCATAAAATTCTTTTTGCATATTATCAAAGAAAACATTTCTTTGTTCAAGAGTATCCCATTTTAAAATACAATACACATTTCCTTTTTCATCAACTGCTGATTCTCTAAATTGCAATCCATCAGTTCCCTTAATATCTTCAGTAATTCCATCTGACATTTTTTTCCAATCTTCTATTTTAACTCATTCATTTAAAACAAATTTTACTAATACATATACATTTTTCATAGTGTTACAATTATTTATTTAAACACTAGACTGACTGGTTAGTTTTTAGTATATTCTTTTTGGGAGTTTTACAAGAAGAAATTTATATTATATTTGTAGATTTTAATTTAAAATTATTTTTTCTACAACACCTTTCTCTAAAAGGTCATCTATATTAATTTCTTTTAAATTATTATTTTTTTCTACATTTTCTTTAGAAATTGCAATACATAATAGATGAGTTGCTCTTGTTATTGCAACATAATGATTTTTTAACCCCTTTTTATTTCTTTTTCAATTTTTTGATTTTAGATTCCAAAATTCTAATATTTTTGAAGTATTCTGTTCATAAAAATCAGTATCTAAAACTAATGTTCAAGTATGTGTTTCTCATTTTGCTTTTGCAATAGTTGAAAATTGTATTTTATAATCACTTTCAGAATGTAAATTATCTTTACTTAAATTAGAAAATTCATCAGGAGTTCAAAATATTTTATTTTTTAAAAAAATATCATCTATAATCTTTTTAGAATTAACTTCTAAATTTAAAATATAATTTCTTACTTCTTTCCAATCTAAAGTTTCATTTTGAATCTGTTTTGAAAAATTATAAATCTTTTTTTGAAATTCTAAATATAGACTATTTTCTTTTAGATATTCTATAAAAGTAGTTTTTGAAAAGTGTTTTCAATCATTAGTTTTTATTTGAAAATCTTCATTTTGATTAAAAGAATGAAGTATTCATTTTATAATATTATCTTTGTACATAGAAAATCATTTATTTTTATACTCTTTTTCTTCTCATTTTTGAAAATAAGAAAATAAATTATTTTTATGTTTTGTAATTTTTCAATTATTATAGTTTTTCCAATATCTTCAAATATATAATTTTCAATTATTATTTTCTCAAGTCCATCAAATTGCCTTAAAAATTAAATCATCTTTTTCAATTCATTTAAAATCTTTTTTATGTTTTTTTATAATTTCAATATATTTTTCAATAACTTTTTCAGGTTCATTCTTATTAAAAACAATAAAATATATTGGTATATTTCTTCAACTAATTCATTTTAATTCTTGTGGTTTTATACAAACATTTTTTACATTTTCTGCAATTATAGAAGATAATCTCAAAGAATTATTTATTTTTTTTGGTTTTTCATCTCAAAAAATAGAAAATTTTCATCAATCTATTCAATCATCAAAAATTTCTTGATTATAATCTCAAAATCATTGAATAATATTATTTTCTCAATTTTCATATAATTTATTTAATATTTCAATATGCAAAGAATGAGTATCTTGGATTTCATCAAGAAAAATATATTTAAATCTTTTTTGAATTAATCACTTTATTCTTTTTGAATCTTCTAAATATTTCAATGAAAAATAATCTATTTCTTTAAATTTTAAATATTTATATTCTTTAATTTGTCTTTCTTTTATTGTTTTTAAACTTTTAAATGTGTTAGTTGTAGGTTTTAAATTTAAATCAAAATCAAACTTTGTTTTAATAATATTAAAGTTTCAATTTTTAATTTTTTCTTTTAAATTTTGTCTATTATCTAAATAATAAACATATTTTAATTGTTTTTCTAAATATGATTTAATAATGTCATCATCAATAATATGTGGTTTACTTCAATATTCTCTTATATATCAAGGAATTCATAAATATTTATCTAAAAAACTTTGTATTGTTCAAACAAAATTTGGGTAATCAAAAATTTTATGAAGATTATTTATAAAACTTTCATATCAAGGA
>CAZSQW010000122.1:0-2242 GCA_964609055.1 uncultured Candidatus Peribacteria bacterium | reverse complement strand
GAAGATAGTATAGAAAATATGCTAAAAATATTGGAAAAGTTTGGTATGACTCCTGATGAAGGACCTAATTCTGATTTAGGAAATTGACCTTATGTACAATCTGAAAGATTAGATATTTATAGAAAATATATTGATGAATTAATAGAAAAAAAAGAAGCTTATTATTGTTTTTGTAGTCCTGAAAGATTAACTAAATTAAGAGAAGAACAACAAGCTTTGAAACTTCCTACTAAATATGATAAAAATTGTAGATTTTTAAGTGAAGAAGAAATTGCTGAAAAATTAAAATCTGGAGAAAAATATACTGTTAGATTAAAAGTTCCAGAAAATGAAATAGTGGAGTTTGTAGATGCTGTTAAATGAAAAATTTCTATTCCTTCAAAAGATGTTGATGATCAAGTTTTACTTAAAACTGATGGTTTTCCAACTTATCATTTTGCTGTTGTAGTAGATGATTATTTAATGAAAGTGACTGATATAATTAGATGAGATGAATGGATTCCTTCAACTCCTAAACATGTTTTAATTTATAGAGCTTTTGGTTGGAAAATTCCAAGAATTAGTCATATTCCACCTTTAATTTGAGCAAATAAAAAGAAATTATCAAAAAGAGATTGAGATGTGGCTGTTGAACAATATTTAGAAAAATGATATTTAATTGAGGCAATTATTAATTATCTTGCTCTTTTGGGTTGGAATCCAAAAACTACTGAAGAATTTTTTACAATGGGTGAATTAATAGAAAAATTTGATTTAAAAGCTGTACATAAAGCAGGAGCATTTTTTGATGTTGAAAGATTAGATTTTTTCAATGCTCATTATTTGAAAAACACAGAGATTTGAAAATTATATGAAAAATTCAAAAAATATTTATGAGAATATGATAGTGAATTTTTAGAAAAAATTAGTAATTTTTCAGATGATTATAATAAAAAAATACTTTCTGAATTAAGTACTAAAATTAAAAAATTTGATGAATATAAAGAATTAACTACTTATTTTTATTGAGATTATAATTTTCCTGCTGATGATTTAATTTTGAATACAAAGATGAAATTAGAAAATTCTGAAGATGTTAAAAAAGCTTTAGATATTACTTTAGATATTTTAGAAAAGAGTGAATTTGAAACTATAGATGATTTAAAAAACTTATTTATAGAAAAAATTAAAGAAGCAGGAATGAAAAATTGACAAGTTCTTTGGCCAACTAGATGTGCTTTAAGTTGAGAAAAATTTTCTCCTTGAGCTTTTGAAATAATTTTTATTCTATGAAAAAAAGAAAGTATTTCTAGAATAAAAAAATATTTGTCAAGATAAAATATTTTGATAAAAAATGAATTTAATATATAATAGTATTAACTTAAATAAATAACTAATATAAATATGAACTTTCAAGCACTAAAATGATTAATAGATAATTTAATAGAAGGTTTTAAATGTCCTGATTGTAATGAAAAATCTAGCTCTGAATATGTAGAAATAATATGAGCTGCTGGTACAAATATTAATTTAGAAATAATGTGTCCTAAATGTAATAAAATTTCTTCTTTAAGAACTCAAATGCAAACAATCACTATTCCAATTGATACTATTATTTCTGATGAAAATTTAAAAATTCAAGAAATGGATATTATGAAGGATAAACTTTCAAAAATAGAACATTTTAATGAAAATTCTATAAAAGATTCTCAAATTATTTCTCTTAATAAAAATTTAAAATCAACAAATTTTTCTATGGAAGCATTATTTAATAATAAATAAAAATGATTAAAAAAATATTTTTACTATTAATTATATTAGTAATTACATATATTGTGGCTCTTTTTTTAGCACCTTGATATGCAATATGAATAAGTAAAATTTTATGACTTGAAAATTTCAATAAACAGGTTAAAATTATAAAAACAGATATTAATAATGCAACTGCAAAAATACCAAATGCAGATGAAATTACTGAAAAAATAAATAATACTGTTCATACAGTAAAAGATGGAATTATAAAAACTAAAAATACAATTGATGATGTACGAGTTACTTTATCTTGAGCAGAAAATACTTACAATAAAACAAAAGAAACTTTAAATGAAACTTTAAATACTATAGAAAAATTTAAAGAAAATTTTAATGTAATTAATGAAGTTTCTGAAAAAAATACACAATAAAAAATAGAAATAATTTTGGGAACTGTGCAATAAAGTGTGTAAATAGAATTTTTGTATATTTAATTAATAGTAATTATAAG
>CAZSQW010000121.1:0-2297 GCA_964609055.1 uncultured Candidatus Peribacteria bacterium | reverse complement strand
AAAAGATTATTATTTGACATAAAATATATTTTTAATATACTATTTTTATATTATTTAAATAACTATAAAAATATGAGTGATAAAAAAGTTTTAGATTTAATTTTAAATGAATTAAAAGAAATAAAAACTGATGTTTCTGAATTAAAAACTGATGTTTCTGAATTAAAAACTGATGTTTCTGGTTTAAAAACTACTGTTGATAGAATTGATAATAATACAGCAGATATTAGAGAAGAAATGGATGCTTGATTTGAAAATGTAAATCAAAGTTTAAATCAGGCTTTTGAAAAGATTTCTGAAAATATGGAACAAAAAGAAAAAGTTGATACTATTTTTAATTTTTTAAATAAAACTAAAAAACCAAAAATAAATCAATATCAAAGAACTAAATTAGTAGCTTAATATATTAAAAAATAAAAATGTTTATAAATAGTAAAAAGAAAAATAAAAAAATTACTTCTACACTTATACCTACAGTAATTGATAAAACTCCTCAATGAGATAGAGCTTATGATATTTATTCTAGATTATTAGAAGATAGAATTATATTTTTATGAGAAGGTATTGATTCAGCAGTAGCAAATACTGTAGTTGCTCAATTGCTTTTTCTTGAAAAACAAGATCCAAAAGTTCCAATTACAATGTATATAAACTCTCCAGGTGGTCATGTAACTGCTGGTTTAGCTATTTATGATACTATGCAATATGTTAGCTGTCCAATAACTACAGTTTGTATGTGAATGGCTGCATCTATGGGTTCAATTATATTATGTGGATGAACTCCTTGAAAAAGATATTCACTTCCCCACTGAGAAATTATGATTCATCAACCATTAGGTTGAGCAGAAGGTCAAGCAACAGATATAGTTCTTGCTGCAGAACATATAGTAAAAACTGGTAAAACTTTATATAAAATTTTAGCTAAACATTCTGGAAAAACAGTAGAACAAGTAGAAAAAGATTGTGATAGAGATAATTTTATGTCAGCTGAAGAAGCACTTAAATATGGTTTAATAGATAAAATAATAAAAAATAAGTAAAAAATATTTTACTTATTTATTTTTTTTTGTATAAATAATATGCTTAAAAATTAAATCTAAGCTTCTGCAAAAGCTCTAAAAGATTTAACTGATAACATGCAAGTTATTTATTAATAAGATATTATGGTTAAAGAAAAAGAAAATTTTACACTACTTACTTTTTATAAATTTGTAGATGTAATTGATCCAAAAAAAGAAGTAGAAGAACATTCTAAATTTACAAGTTGAATTGGTATGAAAGGTAGGATATATATAGGAACAGAATGAATTTCTGCTACTGTTACTGGAAATGAAGGACAAATTATGGCTTATAAAATGTTTATAAATGCTCATCCACTTTTTAATAATCCTGAAGATATGGATATTAAATCGTGTAAAGTTGACGGACATCAATTTCCAAAAATGAAAGTAAAAGTAAGAGATGAAATAGTTGTTCTTGGAAAAAAATATTCTAAAGAAGATATTGAAAAAGCTGGAAATAGGATGAAAATTGAGGATTTTAAAGATATTTTGGATAATGGAAAAATTGAAGATTATATAGTTCTTGATATGAGAAATGACCATGAATACAGATTATGACATTTTAAAAATGCAATACCTGCTTCTACATTAACTTTCAAAGAATTAGAAGACCAAATAGAGGAATATAAAAAACAATTTGGTGATAAAAAAGTTATTTCATATTGTACAGGTTGAATTAGATGTGAAAAATCAACTGTTATGCTTCAAAAAGCAGGTTTAAAAAATACTTATCAATTAGATTGATGAGTAGTAAAATATATAAATACTTATGATGATGGGAATTGGGAAGGTAATTTATATGTATTTGATGATAGAGTATCAGATAGAGTTTGAAGTGATGAAAAACATACTGTAATTTGAGAATGTTGTTATACTGGAGAAAAAACTGACCACTGTGAAAATTGTAGATATTCTCCTTGTAATGCAAGACTGATTTGTACTCCAAAATCTTATAAAAAACATTTTTGATTTTGTAGTGAAGAATGTTTTGAATCTGCAAAAAAAGACCTTTATATTAAATCTTCTAATTTTGATAAAAAAAATTATAAATTAGAAAGAGCAAAAATAAAAGTGAATCCTGAATTAAAAGAAGAAATTTTTTATTCACTTGATAAGTATTTATCAGCAAATATACGTTGATTAGAATTCACAAATAAAAAAAGTTTAAGAGAAATATATCAAGATTAAAAATAAATCAAAAAATTAAACCTTTCTAACTGGTGCAATTTTAATATT
>CAZSQW010000120.1:0-2313 GCA_964609055.1 uncultured Candidatus Peribacteria bacterium | reverse complement strand
TTATATTCATTCTACTTTTTTTATTCTGCAAAGTCAGTTACAGCATAGGGAACACCATAATTATCTATATTACTTTCTCAATTTTCTTCTTGTCAATCAATTAAAATAGTTGTTCAACTTCAAATTAAAGTTTTTGGACAATTAGCTTTATCATCAAAACAAGATTCTTCATCATAATCTCAAACTATTTTAGTTATATATTTATCACTATTTTTCTTTCTAACAGTATATGCTATATTATAAGCAACTCAAGTTTTATTAGAAGTCCAATCTCAACTACTTTTATTCTTTTTAAAAGTTGCATATACATATCTTCCTAAACCATAATCAATAAATGTATTTGATGTATCATTTACTTTAATGTCAGATATTTCAGGGTCATATAAATCTTTTGATAAAAATGCTTTTCATAATTGTTCTTGTCAGATTGTTCATTTTGCTCAAATTTGTCTTTTATCTGTTGTAGCCCAAGTTCAAATTCCATAAATTCTTCATCATCATATAGAATTAGTTATATTTATAGCATTTATTTCTTCTCAGTTATAAATTACTTGAATTTTATTAGAAGGAGTAGCAGTAGTAGAACCTGTATATCCCCAAAGATTTCCAGTTCAAGTACCTTTTTCTCAAGCAGGAGGATATGTTCATTTAGATGATTTATATTGTTGTAAAGCTGTTTCTATAGTAGATACATCAGATATTTTTCTTCAGGCTACTGCTTTATCAACAGCACCACCAAAATTTTGGTAGGCAACTACTGAAATAATAGACAAAATTGTGATTACTACTAATAATTCTACTAGAGTAAAGGCTTTATTTTTAATAGTTTTCATAAATTATTTTTAAAAATTAAAATTAATAAATATATAATAATAAAATGTGAGTATAAGTAAAGAATTTTTTATAAAAAAGTTATAGACTTTATTGTATTTTTTATTATACTAGATAATAAGTATTAATTAATAATATAAATATGAAACAATATAAAGAGGTGTCTTATTTAAAAGCTGATGAAAAAGTTAAATTAATTATAAAAAAAGTATGTTCTTATTTAAAACAAATAGATCCTGACTTTATTGAAAAAGAATTAAATAAAGCATATA
Organism: uncultured Candidatus Peribacteria bacterium; assembly: GCA_964609055.1. Classification (GTDB taxonomy): domain Bacteria; phylum Patescibacteriota; class Gracilibacteria; order BD1-5; family UBA6164; genus CALLPO01. The sequence continues at coordinate 1,210 of CAZSQW010000120.1, read as the reverse complement.
TATTTGCAAAAATTGCTCATGAAGGACAATTTAGACTTTCTGGTGAACCATATATTAATCATCCTGTTGAAGCTACTGAAATATTACTATCATTGAATCCAGATATTTATACAATTCAAGCATGTTTTTTACATGATGTTATTGAAGATACATCTATTAAATTAGAAGAAATAGAAAAAAACTTTTGAAAAGATGTTGCATTTTTGTGTTATTGAATGGAAAAATTATCATCTGTAAGATATACTTGAGAAGATAGAGATATTGGTAGTTTAAGAAAAATGTTTATTGCTATGGCTCAAGATTTAAGAGTTATATTTATAAAATTGAGTGATAGAGTTCATAATATGAAAACTTTAAAATTTCATCCTAAAAAAGAAAAACAAATAAAAATAGCAAATGAAACTTTAAATATATATTCACCTATTGCAGATAGATTAGGTCTTTTTTGAATAAAAAATATTTTAGAAGAAGAATGTTTTAAAATATTAAATGAAAAAAAATATATAAAATTAAAAAATGAACTTAAAGTATTAAATAAATGAAGTAAAATATTTCTTAGTGAAGCAAAAAAAGAAATAAATTTTTTATTAAAACAAGGGGGAATTATAGATTTTAAAATAGATTATAGAATTAAATCAATTTATTCTATATATAAAAAAATAAATAAAAAATGATTAGAAGATGCACAATCATTATATGATCTTTTTGGTATAAGAATTATAGTAAATAATATGTCTGATTGTTATAAAACTTTATGAGTTATACATAATAAATGGTCTCCACTTCCTGCTAGATTTAAAGATTATATAGCATTACCTAAGCCAAATTGATATAAAGCACTTCATACAACTGTTGTGTGACTTTTGAAAAAAAATCATAAACAACCAGCAGAAATACAAATTAAAACTCATAAAATGATGGAATATGCAGAGATTTGAGTGGCTGCACATTTTGAATACAAAGAAAAATGAAGTAAAATTGCAAAAGATATTAATTGGATAAAAGAATTAAAAGAAATAACCAGTAATTTAGAAAATAATAATTTTATATCTTCTTTAAAAATTGATGTTTTTAATAATAGAATTTTTGTTTTTACTCCTAATTGAGATAGTATCAATTTACCTAATTGATCAACTGTAATTGATTTTGCTTATGAATTACATTCTGATTTAGGTGATTTTATTGCAATTGCTAAAGTTAACTGAAAAAT
>CAZSQW010000119.1:0-2336 GCA_964609055.1 uncultured Candidatus Peribacteria bacterium | reverse complement strand
ACTATTTAGGCATTTTTTCAGTACATAAATACCAATCTTTGTGTTCATATTTAGCTGGATTAGCTACAGATTCTTCCATAGAAGTAGCTGGTGGAACAATAACGTCTGAGCCAAAAATTCTATTTTCTGGCCAGTTAGCTGGAGTAGCTCTTCAGTGATTTGCTGACATTTGTAGAGAGTCAACTAATCTTAAAATTTCATCTATATTTCTACCATTTGCAAGTGGATAGTACATAAGTGCAGCAATCTTTCCTGCTGGATTTATGATAAAAACTGCTCTAACTGTATGAGAATCATCAGCACTTGGTTGCATCATTCCATAGTTTGTTGCTATTGAAGGATGAGCAGCAATAGGGAAAGTTATATCTACATCAAATTTTTCTTTAATATTTTTTACCCAAGCAATATGTGAGTGAATTCAATCAACTGAATAACCAATTAATTCAACATTTCTTTTATCAAATTCTTCTTTTTTATCTTGAAATCAGATAAATTCTGTTGTACAAACTGGAGTAAAATCAGCAGGATGTGAAAATAAAACTACCCATTTACCTTTATAATCAGTAGGGAAATCAATAGGTCCAGTTGTTGAAGCACATTTAAATGCTGGAGCTTCTTCACCAATTAAAGGTATTCTAGGTGCATCATAAAAATCAAAATCTTCCATAATATTTTTTTTTAATATATAAAATGAGAATTATTCTCATAAGAACATATTATTAAAAAATGATTTTAAGTCAAATTTAAAATGAGAATAATTCTTATTTTAAATTTGCATTTTTTTATTTTTTATTTAATATAAGGGAAACTGTAATTAATATAAATTATGAAAACACATTATTATACAGAAAATATTATAAATATCTGTGACAAAAAACATTTAACAGTTGAAGAAATATTTGAACAAATTTCAAGTATTTTTCCTGATGCAGGGAAATCTAGTATTTATAGAAATGTTGAACAATTAGTTGAAAATTGAGATTTAAGAAAAGTTGTTTGAATATGAAAAAAAGCTTATTTTGAAAAAAATAACTGAAATCATATTCATTTAATTGATGAAAAAACTTGAGATATTTTTGATTTAGAAGAAAATATTGAAATTAAAAATTTACCAAAAAATTTCAAAACTAGTAATATGGATATAAAAATATTTGGTAGTTTTTTAAAAAAATAAAAATATGTGTAATAAAAAAATAATTTTTCTACTTCCTCCTTCAGAAGCTAAAAAAATTGAAAATAAATATAATAAAGAAAAATTAAGTTTTAATTTTAAAAAACCTATAAATATAGCAATTAATGTTTCTGAAAAAGATTTAAAATGTTCTTGAAAAAGGTTCCAAGAATGAATAAATTTGAATATAGATATTTTGAAAAACAAAACAATAAAAGTTATTAAAAGATATAGTTGAGTTATGTATAATTCAATAAATTATGAAAAAATGAAAGAACATTGAAAAATTTTTTTTGAAGAACATTTTTTCATTTTATCTTGAATGTATTGAATACTAAAACCTCTTGATAAAATAGGAAATTATAAATTACCTATTGAATCTAAAGGATTATTAGATTTTTGGTGAACAAAAATTATTGAAAAAATTAATAAAATAGAACCAGATTTTGTTGTAAACCTATTACCTATAAGTTATTCAAAATTAATTTTTTGAAAAAACAAAAAACAAGAAGAAATATTTAATAATAAAAGACAATTTAAAATTGTAAATATAAATTTTTTAAAATCTGATTGAAATAAAATAAGTCATTGAGTTAAAAAAATCAAATGAGAATGGATAAATAATATTTGTAATAAAAATATTATAGATTATAATAATTTTATAGACTATAAAACATTTGGTTGAGAAATTTTTGTAAAAGAAAATAATATCATTGATATAAATTTAATTAAATAAGTATTTAAATACTAATAAAAGAAATACACAAATAGCTTTATATGATTTTATTATATATGCTGTTGAAGATGCTTTAGTTAAATTTGGTGAAGATAATGTACTTAAAGATATTTTTTAATAATAACATAACTATGAAAACAATAAAATTAAATTCTAAAATTATATTAATATTTACTTTATTGTTTTTTTCTTTATTTATTTTTTTTAAAGTTAATGCTAAATGAAATTTAGAAAATAATGATATTTCTAATAATAAAATAATTATTCAGAATAATAAATATCAGAAACTTGATAATAAAATAGAATCTATTTTTGAAAAAATTGATAATAAAAAAATAAGTAATGTAAGAAAAAAACAAATTTATGAAATTTTAATTAAAAAATTAAAAAAAATTAAATTAAAATTAAAAAATAAAAAAGAAAAAGTAA
>CAZSQW010000118.1:0-2358 GCA_964609055.1 uncultured Candidatus Peribacteria bacterium | reverse complement strand
ATAAATTAGAAATACCAGATTTTGTAAGTTTAGAAAATATAAAAATTGCTTTAGGATTAGCAAAAATAGAAAGTGATGAAAATATTTTTAAAAAAGAATTTGAAGAAATTACAATAGATGATATTTTTATAAAATTTATGACTATTTTTTGTGATGAATTTACCAAAAATATTTCAGAATTTGAAGAAAATACTAAAAATTTAAAAGAAAATATTTTAAATTTAGAAGATTTTTCTAAACAAGAAAAAGAGAAAGAAGAGCAAATTGAAATTATTAAAAATTATCTAGATTCTAGTTTAAATATTTTTAGAATGATGAAATATTTTGCACTTGAAAAATGAAGAGAAAATGTAGAAAATGATTATAAAATAGATGATAATTTTTATAGTGAATTTAATAGTTTTTACAAAGATAATGAAATTATTAATTATTATAATACTTTTAGAAATTATCTAACACAAAAACCTTATTCTAGTGATAAAATTAAACTTAATTTTGAAAATGGTACTCTAATTGATGGTTGGGATAAAAATAAAGAACCTGATAATGCTGGAACTTTACTCAGAAAAAATTGAAAATATTATCTAGCCTTACAAGTTCATTGAAAGAAAAATATTTTTTATAAGAAAAAATGAAGCTGAGTTATTGATATAGAAAAAGCTTATCAAATTAACAATTCAGAAGAAAATTATGAAAAAATAGATTATAAATTTTTACCAGATCCTAAAAAAATGCTACCAAAAGTATTTTTTGCCAAATGAAACTTAGAACTTTTTAGTCCTAGTGAAGAGATTTTAGAAATAAAAGAAAATGAAACTTTTAAAATATGAGATAAGTTTATAAAACAAGATTTTGAGAAAATAGTAAATTACTATAAAGAATGTTTACAAAAATACCCTGCTTGGGAAGTTTTTAAATTTAATTTTTCTGATACAAAAAAATATGATAATTTATCAGATTTTTATAAAGAAGTTGAAGCTTGAAGTTACAATATACAATTCAGAAATGTTTCTGAAAAATATATTTTAGAAAATATTGATGCCTGAAATATTTATTTATTTCAATTATACAACAAGGATTTTGCTGAATGAAAAATAGGGAAAGAAAATCTTCATACTATGTATTTTAAATGACTATTTGAAGAAAATAATTTAAAAAATGTTGTTTTAAAGCTTAATGGACAAGCTGAAATTTTTAGAAGAACAGCTTCAATAAAAGAAATTACTACTGAAAATAGAGCAAAAAATAATATAGAAAATAGCCATAAAATAATTAAAAATAAAAGATATACTGAAGATAAATTATTTTTTCACTGTCCTATAAAATTAAATTTTGCTAAACATAATGAAAGAATAAATAATAAAATTCTAAATTATATTCAATGAAATAAAGAAATAAATATTATTTGAATAGATAGATGAGAAAAACATTTAGCATATTTTTCAGTAATTAATAAGAAAGGTGAAATTTTAAAAGATTCAAACTGAAACTTAATAAAGTGAAGTTTAAATAGTATAGAAAAATTTGATAAAAATTGAGTAAAATTAGAATCTATAAATTACCATAATAAATTAGATAAAAGAGAAAAAGAAAGATTTGAAGCAAGATGAAGTTGGAAAACTATATGAAATATAAAAGATTTAAAACAATGATATATTAGCCAAATTGTTCATAAATTAGCTGAATTAGTTATAAAATATAATGCAATAATTGTATTTGAAGATTTGAATATGTGATTTAAAAGATGAAGGCAAAAAATAGAAAAACAAATATATCAAAAATTAGAAAAAGCATTAATTGAAAAGTTAAATTATCTAACTTTTAAAGATAAAGCTATTTGAGAAGATGGAAATTATTTAAGTGCATATCAATTAACTGCTCCTTTTACTACTTTTGAAAAAATGTGAAAACAAACTTGAATTATTTTTTATACAGATCCAAGTTATACTTCTGCTACTTGTCCAAATTGTGGTTTTAGAAAAGATTTATATATAAAATATTCTAATCTAAAAAATGCTAAAATTAGTTTAGAAAAAAATATTGATAAAATATATTTTGAAGATAATAAATTTATTTTTGAATATAAAAACTCAAAAAATAATTCTAGAAAAGTTTTTAGTGATAGAAGTAGGAAAAGAAATATAAGTAGTGTAGAAAGTTGAGTAAGATGATGGGAAACAGTAGATAATAATATAACAGATAATTTAATAAAATTATTATTTGAGTTTGATATAGATTATAAATCTTGAAAAAATATTATAGAACAAATTATAGAAAAAAATGAAAAAAGTCTATATTCAAGTATATTTTATAATTTTAATGCTATACTTAAATAGATGTAACTATATTTATTATAGT
>CAZSQW010000117.1:0-2374 GCA_964609055.1 uncultured Candidatus Peribacteria bacterium | reverse complement strand
CAATTTCTAGAAAAAATAATCAAGAAAATTTACCTAGAAATGATATTTTACTACAGAAAAATAATACTTTTATTGAATTATCAAATTTAGATATAGAAAAAATCAAAGTAGTATTACAAGATACTTTAGTAAATATTAGATATAATACATTTTATGAATTGATTGAATTATATGATGAAAAAGAAAAAAATCCAGATAAAAGCTTAGACGATATTTATGAAAAAATGGATTATTCTAAAGTTAGAAAAGATAGGTGAACTTTTTGTATTTGATTAGCAAAAATAATAAAAAATAAATTAGATGAAATGTGAATTTATAGTTATTTTATTAGATTTGATGCCTGATGAAATTTAAATGATGAATACCTTATAAATTGACATACTGCTTTATGTATACCAAGATTAATTTGATGAGAAAAAACTTTTACATTAATTGACCCTTGAATGTTAATCTCTGAGCCAATTACTTTTTTAGATAAAAGATGAACAGATAGAAAAAATATTTGATGATTAGATATTTGAATAGAATTAAAAGAAAAAGGAGATTTACCCTATATGATGAGATTAGATTGAAAAGAATTTTTTTTTGATCCTTATAAAAAATGGTTAAATGTTGATGAAACATTATGAAAAGATTTTTTTTCATCTACTTGAAAATTTAAAATTATAAAGCAAGATAGATATTGAAGACCTTTATGTTATTTTAGGTTTGATATTAAAAATGAAATTATGACTTTTAAAATTTTATCAAAAGAATGAGAAAAATTAAGATTAGATTTTACATTTTCAGAATTTTTAAATTTAGATAATAATAAAGAATTATTGGAAACATTTAATACTTTAGCAATTGCTTTAGGAGAAGATGATTTAGATTTATTTAAAGAAAGAATTAACAAAGCAATTTATATTACTCCTGATTTCAAAAAATATATTTGGGCAGATTCTACAAGAAAAAAAGTTTATTCATTAAATTAAAAAATATATGTGTAGTAAAACAAATACACTTGGGATACAAAAAATTAAATTAAAATGAAATTTTTGAAATAAAGAAATATTTTTAGAAATTTGAAAAACTAAAATAAAAAATAATAATGTTGTAATAAATATTCATTGAGCATTTGGCAAAATAAATGAAAAATATAGAAAATTTTGAGAAAAATTATTAGAAAATAATAATTCAAATATTGTATTATATTCATCTACAAGATTAAAAGATAATTTTAAAAATCTTGAATTAACAGAATTTGAAAAGAAACAAAAATTATTTGAATGAAAAATTTTAAAAGATGAAATTTATGATTGAAAAATAGTTATAAATTATATTTTAGAAAATTCTGAAAAATTATTTCAAATAAAAAAAGAAGAAATTATTTTAACAATTAATTGAAATTCCTTATGATGAATTATTGCCCTAGAATTAGCAAATATTTTTAGTGAAATAAAAAATATAAATATTGTTTGAACAGGTGCAAATTTAGATATTAAATGAACAAGTTTACTTGATTCTTATCCAGATTTAATAAAATTATCAGAATTACTAAAAAAGTATTCTTGAAACTTATTACTAAACTATGCAACTCAAGATATTCTATTTACTGAAAAATCATTTTATTTATTTTATAATTTATTAAAAAATTCTAATAAATCAAAAATAAAATTTATATGAGTTGACCATTCTTTTAAAAAAATAAATTGAGAAAAATCAGAAATTCCTTATAATTATATTTATAAAAATATTGTAGAATTATTAAATTGAAATTTAGTTTCTTGAGAAATAGATTTTATAAATATAGATAAAAAAGAATTTGTGAAAATTGATAATAAATTATTAAAAAAATATTTTGTAGAAGACAAAGATTGATTTTGGGAATAATTTTTTAAAAAATAAAATTATGAAATACAATTTTAATATACAAGAACCATATAGAACCTTTTTACTAAATTGAAGAAAAACTGTTGAATGAAGATTAAATAAAGGGAAATTTCAGAAATTTTTAGTTTGAGATATTTTGGAATTTGATACTGGAGAACAATTCAAAATTTTAAGAAAAACTGAATATAAAACTTTTTTTGAAATGATGAGAAATGAGTGAATAGAAAAGGTTTTACCTGATTTTGAAAATATTAGGGAGTGAGTTGAAAAAGTTTATTATAAATTTTATTCACCTGAAAAAGAAAAGGAATTTGGAATCTTAGCTATTGAAGTTGAGTTATTAAATAATTAAATTGTATCATCCAACTCAAATCAGACTAACAAAAACCTTTAAAATAGCTTGCAAAAAGGTAGAATAAGGGTAAAAAACAAGGTTTAAAATTCTACCTAAAAATAAAAATATAGATGTAGAAACAAAGTATAAAATCTATGAAAGCTATTT
>CAZSQW010000116.1:0-2384 GCA_964609055.1 uncultured Candidatus Peribacteria bacterium | reverse complement strand
AAAAAAATATTTTTCTAAAATAAACTCAAATTATAACATAAAACTAATTACCTTAAATTTACAAAAAACACCAAAATTAAATTTTGGTGTTTTTTACTATAAAATTAAACTATAGAGAGAAAAATAAAAAAACTCTGTGTATTTTAAGCCTTTTTCTTGATTTTGTTTAAAAAATAAATATAGTTAGAGTAGAAAATTATTTATTTTATAATAAAAAATTATGGCAGAAAAACAAATGCAAGATTATGGTGCTGAGAGTATTCAGGTTTTAGAGGGGTTAGAACCTGTTAGAAAAAGACCTTGAATGTATATTGGTTCCACTGATGTTAGGGGTTTACATCATCTTGTTTGGGAAATTGTTGATAATTCTATAGATGAAGCTATTGCTGGACATTGTGATAAAATTATTGTTAAACTTCATGAAGATGGAGCTTGTAGTGTTTCTGATAATGGTAGATGAATTCCTACTTGAGTTCATCCTAAAACTGGAGTTTCTGCTTTGGAAACTACTTTAACAGTATTACATGCTGGTTGAAAATTTGGTTGAGGAGGTTATAAAGTTTCTTGAGGTCTTCATTGAGTAGGTTCTTCTGTAGTAAATGCACTTTCTACTTTTATGGAGGCTACTGTTGAGAGAGAATGAAAAGTTTTTTATCAATCATATAAAGAATGAGTACCTGATGATCAAGTAAAAGAAATTTGAAAATCTAAAAAAACTGGTACAACTATCAAATTTTATCCAGATGCTACAATTTTTAAGGAAACAATCAAATTTGATTATCAAACTATTTTAAAAAGATTAAGACAACAAGCATATCTTACTAAAGGTATTCAATTAGATATTATTGATGAAAGAAGTGGGGAAAATTATAGATTTTATTTTGAATGAGGTATTAAATCTTATGTTCAATTTTTGAACAAAAAAGAAGATACTTTGTGAGATATTTTTTATGTAGAAAAAGAAAAAAATAAAGTATTAGTTGAAGTTTCAATTCAATATAATAGAGAATTTTCTAGTAATATTATTGCTTTTGTAAATAACGTTCACACTCCAGAATGAGGTACTCATATGACTGGTTTTAGAACTGCTTTAACTAGAACAATTAATAGATATGCTAGAGAAAAAGGTATTTTAAAAGAAAAAGACCAAAATCTTACAAATGATGATGTAGTTGAAGGTATAGTTTGAGTTATTTCTATTAAGTTAGAAGATCCTCAATTTGAAGGTCAAACTAAATCAAAATTAGGTTCTTCAGAAGCTAGATGAGCTGTTGATTGAGTTTTAAATGTTGCTTTGATGGAATTTTTAGAAGAAAATCCAAGTAGTGCTAAAAAAATTATAGAAAAAACATTCCTAGCAGCAAAAGCTAGACTAGCAGCTAGAGCAGCTAGAGATACAGTTGTTAGAAAATGAGTTTTAGAATGATTAACTCTTCCAGGTAAATTAGCAGATTGTTCAAGTCGTGATCCAAAAGTTTCAGAATTATATATTGTCGAATGAGATTCTGCTGGTGGTTCAGCTAAACAATGAAGAGATAGAGAACATCAAGCTATTTTACCATTAAAAGGTAAAATTTTAAATACTGAACAAGCAAGAATTGATAAAATTTATGCTAATGAAGAAATTAAAAACTTGATAGTTGCCTTAGGTACTTCAATTTGAGAAGGTTTTGATATTTCAAAATTAAGATATCATAGAATTGTTATAATGACGGATGCCGATGTTGATGGTGCTCATATCAAAACATTACTTCTTACATTATTTTACAGATATTTAAAAGAAGTTATTGAATGAGGGTATTTATATATTGCAAATCCTCCATTATACAAACTTTCTAAAGGTAAAAAATCTTGGTATGTTTATTCAGATGAAGAAAAAAAGAAAATTTTAGATGAACACTGAATTACTGGTGAAAATGTACAAAGATATAAATGATTAGGGGAAATGAATCCAGAACAACTTTGGGAAACAACTATGGATCCTGATAAAAGAAAAATGTTCCACGTAAATATTGAAGATGCAGAAAGAGCAGATCAAGTTTTCAGAACTCTTATGTGACCAGATGTTGCACCAAGAAGAAGATTTATTCAAACAAGGGCAAAAGAAGTACAAAATTTAGATGTATAAAATAATAAAAAAAATGGAATTAATAATTATAGAAAGTTTACAAATTGCACTTTATTTTTTTTGAGTAATAGTTATGATATTATTTTCAATAGTGTTATTTAGAATAATAAAAATATTATGACCAATTATGGAAATAATTCTAATATATAACAAAATAAAATGAATTTTGAATATATATTCTCAAATACCAGATATTATAAAAAATAAAGCAAAGGATTTTATTAAAAAATAAGGAACTGTACAACAAAGTGTGTAA
>CAZSQW010000115.1:0-2398 GCA_964609055.1 uncultured Candidatus Peribacteria bacterium | reverse complement strand
GAGAAAAATTTTGAAATAATAATTTAAAACAAGCTGCAAAAGCTAAAAAAGATGAGTTTTATACTCAATTAGTTGATATAGAAAGAGAGTTATGACATTATAAAGAACATTTTAAATGAAAAACTATTTTTTGTAATTGTGATGACCCAATTGAAAGTAATTTTTATTTTTATTTTGCACAAAATTTTGAGTTTTTATGATTAAAAAAATTAATTTCAACTCATTTTGAAGCAGATAAACCTTCTTATAAATTAGAGTTAGTTAGTGATATAAATAATGATTGAAAAATAAACAAACTTGATACAATAAAAACTCCATTAAAACAAAATTGAGATTTTAGAAGTCCAGAATGTATAGAAATTTTAAAAGAAGCAGATATTGTAGTCACAAATCCACCATTTTCACTTTTTAGAGATTATGTAGCACAACTTGATGAGTACAATAAAAAATTTGTAATTATATGACATCAAAATGCTATAACTTATAAAGAAATATTTAAATTAATTAAAGAAAATAAAATTTGGTTATGATATGGTTTTAAATGATGAGCAGGTCATTTTATAAATAAACATTATGAAGATTATGCAACAGCTTGAAATCATAAAGAATGAATGATAAGAGTTTCTTGAGTTAATTGGTTCACAAATTTAGAAATAAATAAAAGACATGAAGATTTAATTTTATATGAAACATATAAATGAAATGAAGATAAATATCCAAAATATGATAATTATGATGCAATAAATATAGATATAACAAAAAAAATTCCAGTTGATTATAAATGAGTTATGTGAGTTCCTATAACTTTTATGGATAAGTATAATCCAGAGCAATTTGAGATAATAGCTTTATGAAATAGTAGAGATAATTTTACTCCAAATAAAGATTATATTAATCCTAAAAAAGTAATGAAAAATTGAGATATTAAAAATTGAAATGCTATAAATTGTGTTTTATCTATTGAAATAGATGAAAAACCTATTAATAAAACTTATTATATAAGTGAAAATAGTAAATATTTAATAGCTCCTTATGCTAGAATTCTTATAAAAAATAAAAAACTTTAATTTTTAAAAATATTATTATGAAAATAGAATTAAAAGAAATTTTGATTAGTGAAGTTTGTGAGTGATATGTTAATAATAATGAAGAATGAGTTGTTGGTTTTGGCTGAAAATTAAATATTAGACCAAAATATCAGAGAGAATTTGTTTATAAAGAAAATCAAAGAAATGCTGTAATTGAAACAGTGAGAAAAGATTTTCCTTTAAATGTAATGTATTGGGTAAAAAATGAAGATTGAACTTATGAAGTTTTGGATTGACAACAAAGAACTATAAGTATTTGTGAATATGTAGCTTGAAAATTTTCTCTTGATTTTCAATATTTTCATAATCTTGAAGAAAGTGAAAAAGAACAAATTTTAAATTATAAACTTATGGTTTATTTTTGTGAATGAAATGATAAAGAAAAGCTAGACTGGTTTAAAACTATAAATATTGCTGGGGAAAAATTGGCTGATCAAGAATTAAGAAATGCAATTTATACTTGACCTTGGTTAACTGATGCAAAAAGACATTTTAGTAAAAATAGTTGTCCTGCTTATGGATTAGCAAGTGATTATATGAAAGGTTCACCAATTAGGCAAGATTATTTAGAAACTGCAATTTCTTGGATTAATAATTGAAAAATTGAAGATTATATGGCTAAAAATCAACAAAAGCCAAATGCAAATGAATTGTGGTTATATTTTACTAGTGTTATTAATTGGGTAAAAACTGTTTTTCCAAATTATAGAAAAGAAATGAAATGAATTTCTTGGGGAATTTTGTATAATAATTTTTGAAAGCAGGAATTTGATTCTATTAAATTAGAAGAAGAAATTTCTAGATTAATGCAAGATGAAGATGTGACTAAAAAATGATGAATTTATGAATATCTATTAAGTTGAAATGAAAAGTTTTTAAATATAAGAGCTTTTACTGATAAACAAAAAAGAGAAGCTTTTGAAAAACAAAAATGAATTTGTTCTAAATGTGAAGAAAAATTTGAACTTAGTGAAATGGAGGCAGACCATATAACACCTTGGCATGAATGATGAAAAACAAGTGATGAGAATCTACAAATGCTTTGTAAAAATTGTAATAGAACTAAATCTGGAAAATAAATATATGTTAAATAAAATTTTTTATAAGAAAAACTATAATAAAGTAATACTTTAAAATAGTAATACTAAATTAAAATGAAATTTAGAAAAAATTTAAAGAATTTTATTACAATTTTGAAATAAAAGTTATAAATATAAATAATTTTTATGAAAAATCATAAAAAACTAGAATTTATTCTAGTTTTTTATTTTGTATTTCACTATTTTTAATTAAACTTAATTTAAGTATTT
>CAZSQW010000114.1:0-2421 GCA_964609055.1 uncultured Candidatus Peribacteria bacterium | reverse complement strand
TTTGGTATAATAAAGCCAAATACTCCTTATTTTTTATCTATGTGAAATAAAAATATCCATAAAACCTGTAAAAAATGTAAATCAGATTTAATAAAAAAGAGCCTATTTAGTTTGAGTTTTTTTGTGGTGAGAGTATAATTGGGGGTAAATAGTTTTTAATGAAATGAAAAAATATGTGAACATTGAAAGATATATTAACATTTAACAATAGCACTATATGTATATAAAAAATATTGTAATATCTAACTTTAGAAGTATAAAATTTCTAAAATTAGAATTAAATGAACACTTAAATTTTATTATTTGAGAAAATGATTCTTGAAAAACAACATTAATAGATGCTTTAAAATTAACATTATGAACTGTAAGTAATGATTATTTTAGATTAGAAAATGATGATTTCTATAATGATGAAAAAGAATTTATAATTGAAATTATTGTTGTTGGTTTTACTGAAAAACAAGCAATAGATTTTTTAGATTGGGGGATTGAAGATAAAGGGTGAAATTTTTGAATGAAATTAAAGTTTAAAGCAGAAAAAAAATGAGAAAAGATATTTTCAAAAATAACAGCTTGACCAATAGAGAGTGAAGATGAATGAAAATATTTAGAACCTGAAAAAAAAGAATTATTACATTCAGTTTATCTAAAACCTTTAAGAAATTCCCAAAATGATTTAAGTTCTGGAAAAAATTCAAGATTATCAAAAATATTACTTTGACATAAATATTTTAAATGAAAAAAAGAAAATCATGATTTAGTTAAAAATTTTGAAACTTTAAATAATGAAATTAAAGAATATTTTTGAAAAGCTCCTAAATGAGAAATTGAAATAATAAATGATATAATAAATAATCATTTTGAAAGTTTTATGTGAAAAGAGGATTCTAAAAAAGTTTTTATTGATACTTGAAAACCTATTTTACAAAATATATTAGAAAAATTAAGTTTAGAATATGAAAATAATAAAAAACCTTGATTATGAACAAGTAATTTATTATTTATTGCTTCAGAACTTTTACTTTTGAATGAAAGAACAAAAAATGGATTGTGAATTGCTTTAATTGAAGAATTAGAGGCTCATATACACCCACAGAAACAATTAACTTTGATAGATTATTTACAAAAAAAATCAAAAGATGATAATATTCAAATGTTTATTACTTCACATTCCCCAAATATTGCATCAAAAGTAAATTTAGAAAATGTAATAATTTGTAAAAAGACAAAATTTTACCCTTTAAAAGATTGAACTACATTATTAGAAGATAAAGATTATAAATATTTAGAAAGATGGTTAGATACTACAAAAGCAGATTTATTTTTTGCAAAATGATTAATTTTTGTTGAATGAATAGCAGAAGCAATATTGTTGCCAGTTATAGCTGATTTATTTGATATAAATTTAAATCAAAAGTGAATATCAATAATTAATTTGAATTGATTAAGTTTTGAAAGATATTTAAAGGTATTTATTAATAATAAAAAAGAAAATTATTTAGATATTAAAATTGCTTGTATTACTGATAGAGATTGAAAAAAAGAAGCAAATGAAAAGAAATCAATGACAAAAGCAGATTTTGAAAAGTTAGTTAATTCTACAGATTGACTAAATGAAGATGATTTTAAAAATTTAGATTTTTATTATGAATGAGTTGAAACAATAAGATATTTTCATAATAAAATAAAAACTTTAGAATATGATTTAGCTGTTTGAGATTTTTTTGATGATTTATTACAAGCTAGGAAAAATGTAAAATGAATACAAAATGAAGGTCATATTACAGGTGAATCTTGTCCATATAAAAAAGCATTTAAATTATATAAAAAAATAGAAGATTTAAAATGAGATTTTGCACAAGAATTATCTTTTATTTGGGAATGATTAGAAATTGTAAAAAAATGAAAAGAAGATAAAAAAACTGAAGAAGAAATAGAAATAGAAATTGAAAAATATAAAAAAGGATTAAAAGAAAAATTTATAAATGATTCTTATGTGAAATATATATTAGAAGCCTTACAATATGTAAGTTGAGAAGATATATTATCAACTAATAACTGATAAAATGATAGAAAATGAAAAAGAAATCATTAAAAAAATTGAAACTATTTTATTAAATTGAAAAAAATTTGATAAAGAAAGAGTTGATATTTTATTAAATTTCAAAAGCTCTTTTCAAGTTCAGGCTTGTCCTTGAAGCTGAAAAACAACTTTATTAGTTGCAAAATTAATGTTTTTAGCTCAAACTACAGATTTTTCTAAAGAATCAATTTGTATTTTAACTCATACAAATGTTGCAATTGATGAAATAAAAAAGAAAATTAAAAAATGTAATATTCCTTGATATGAAAGTTTTATAAATAATTTTCATAAAATTTTTGATTACCCAAATTTTGTTTGAACAATACAAAGTTTTTTAG
>CAZSQW010000113.1:0-2428 GCA_964609055.1 uncultured Candidatus Peribacteria bacterium | reverse complement strand
TAGATGAGCTGATTGAAGTTTTAGAAAATATTTAAAATTTAATTAATCCAAAAATGAAAAAAATAATAATTTTATTTTCAATAATATTAATTTTAACTTCTTGTTGAAATAATAATATTGAAAATACTACTAAGCAAAATAAAATGATAGAAAAAAATTATATTCAAATATCTGTGGATGAATTTAAAAAAGAGATAAAAAAATCAGAAAATATATTACTTGATATAAGAACTCCTCAGGAATTACCTATGTTTGGGAAAATTAGAGAAAATCAACTTTTGATTAATTATAATGATTTAAATTTTCCTACTGAGATTTCTAAATTAGATAAAAATAAAAAATATTTAGTATATTGCTGGCACTGAAATAGAAGTAGATGAGCTGTAGAATATATGAAAAAACAAGGTTTTACTGATGTTGTAGATTTAAAATGATGAATAGATGAGTGGGTAATACAGTGAGAAAATATCATAAAATGATAAAAAAATAGAAATAATTAAAAATTATTTCTATTTTTTTAAATTTACATCATTATCTATCATTAATTCACTTCAACTAATTAATTTTGAAGCTCTTCATTCCAAATCTTCATTTAAATAAATTAATTTAGAATTACTTTTTGCTCCAATATTTCATAAAGTTTCAATTCTTGAAGAATCAAGTAAAAATGCAAGTACTTTTTGAGCATCTAATGATGAATCAGCTCGTTTAATCATATCTACAGATTCTTTAAATCATTCTGCAATTTTCATTCTTTGCCCTGCCATTCATTCTCATAAAAGAATTTTAGAATCTTTTTCAGCTTCAGCATCTTTTACGGTTTTTATTTTTTCAGCTTCTGCTTCATTAAAAGCAGCTTCTTTTAATTTTTCTGTTTCTACAATTTTATTCATAGCAGACATTACAGAGTCTTCTAATTTAACATCTCTTACTTGAATAGAATCTAATGTAAAACCAAAAGTTGATAATTTTTCTCTAAGTCTCATTTCTATAGCTTCACCAATTTCTTCTCTTTTTGCAAAAATTTCTTTATGTGTAAAATTAATAATCATAGCTCTTAATTGTTCATCAATTGTAGCTCTCATCATAGTTCTTGGATCATCTATTTCATATATAGATTTATATATATTTCATTCCTTTGTATCATCTCATTCATCTATAATATAATATATTACATTTAATCAAATATATCATGTAACATTATCTTTAGTAATTCATTCAACTTCAACTGGGAAGTTTTTTCTATATAATATTTGTGGTCTAGTAACTTCCACTATAGGAATAATAAAATTAAGACCCGGTCTTAATATTCTATTAAATTTACCAAAATTTTCAACTGCTTTTATAGTATTTGGTTGTACAATTCTAACAGATAAGCTTATTAAAATAACAGCTAAAATAATACTTCAAATAAGCAATTCTACACTTCAAGATAATAACCCTAAAACAGGTAACAACACAATAATAAATGGCATAAATAATTTTAACATATTTTTTTCTAAACTAAATAATAAAATAATTTAACAAAAATAGTTTATCATAATTTTTCTTTTTTACAAGTTTTTTTAATAACATTTAAAAGTTGTTTTTTAAAATATTATTTTTATAATACTTCTAACATTAATTAAAAACAATAAAAATATGAATTTTAGTCAATTAAATCTAGTTTCTCCATTACAAAAAGCTCTTGAAAAAATAGATTTTAAAACAGCTACTCAAATTCAAGAAAAAGTTATTCCTTTAGCTTTGAAATGAAAAGATATTTTAGGTTCTGCTCAAACAGGAAGTTGAAAAACTCTAGCTTTTTGATTATCTATTTTAAATAATCTCTATATTAAAAGATTAGAAAGATGATTTAAAGAATGAAAAATTGATAGAAAAATTCAGGCTTTAATATTAGCTCCAACAAGGGAATTAGCTGAACAAATTTCTGAAGTTTTAAAACCATTTTGTACAAATACAAATTTGAAAAACACTGTAATATATTGATGAAAAAATCAATTTCATCAAGAAAAAGCAATTAAAAAATGAATTGAAATTCTAGTAGCAACACCTTGAAGGCTAATAGATTTATTAGAACAAAAAATATTTACACTAGATGATATTGAATATTTTATACTAGATGAAGCTGACAAAATGCTTGATATGTGATTTTTACCTGATATTGAAAAAGTAATTAAATTAATTCCAAAAGATAGACAAACTTTATTTTTTTCTGCTACAATTCCAAATAAAATAAAAAAATTATCTGAAAAATTATTATATAATCCAGAAATTATTTCTATAGAAAATAAAAAAATAACTTCAGATGAAAAAATAAAACAAGAAGTTTATTTTATAGATAATGCTCAAAAAAGACAATTACTACAATATATAATAAAAAAAGAAAATATTATTGAAAGGAAAAATAATTTTATTAAACATTTTT
>CAZSQW010000112.1:0-2429 GCA_964609055.1 uncultured Candidatus Peribacteria bacterium | reverse complement strand
AATCATTATTTTAATATCTCAAATATTAACTTGTCATACTACTGTTTTTAAGCTTCAATTGTTCACTTCTGTGTTAATATTTCAAGATGTAGTTTTCATATGTCCTTCATTTAATTCGGCCTCTATATCTCAAGAGGTAGAGCTTACATTTCAAAAGTTTTTTTCTAATTCAATGTCTCAAGATGTAGTATTAATAGTTCCTCAATTATTTTTAAGTTTAACATCTCCGGACATACTTTGTATATTTCAAATATTATTTCACTTTATTTTTATATCCCCAGACATTGTTGTAGCAGAATTTCCTGCAAAATTTCATTTTATTTTAATATCTCCACTCATTGATTTAAGGTTTTGTGTAATATCTCAAGATAAATTTATATCATCAGACATTGTATTCATTGTATTTATAGTCATATTTAAAAAATTTTAGTTAAGTAAGTAATAATATTATATATTAAAAAATATAGAAGTCAAATAAAAAATTATTTTAGAGAATTAAATTGAATTTCTCTCTGAAATAATGAATATAAAACTTAATAATGAAGGTAATACTTGATAAAGTATTGAAATAATTGAAGTGTAGAGACTTTTTCATTCCTATATGTAACAATTCTTAGTAAATAAGTGAAATAAAGTGAAAGTGTTCATCTAATAACAATTAATAGATTTAATAATGTTAATTGAGATTTTGGAATAGTGAAATCTAACAATCAAAATCAAACAAGTATTATTAGAATAACAATATGTACAAAACGCATAAAAAATATTTGAAGGTTATTTCAAATACTTGTATTACTGATAATTTTTTTGTTCCAAATTAAGCCTAATGCATTTAGTGCTGTTTGGAAGATTCAAATATACATATTTTTTTATTTAAAATAATATCAAATTGCAATCATAATTAAAACAAAGAATGCTACAATTATTTGTTTATTATTTGGATTATCTTTAGAAATGTATTTCATAGACAGTACTGAAAACACAATTCAAAAGAATCCTAGCAATGTAGCAACAATTACTCCTAAATCTTTTATTAGATATATAGATAGAATATATCAACTCCATGCAAGTACTGTGGTTACTAATCTATTATAATAAAATTTTTCTGTTTGTTGAAAAATTGTTCTTGGTGAATGTTTTAGAGCTAGCAAAATAATGAATGCAAGTATTACATATAAAAACCAATCTACAATAACTAAATCAATACTAGAATATGATAATAACACAAATCCAGTTATTAATGCTGTTATTGCTCTAAAGAATTTATACAGGAAATATAATATTATCTTTTTTGTAATAACAAGTTTTCAAAAATCTATGCTAGTATATGTTATAATTCAAATGGTTAATAAACTAATTATTACAGTAATAATACTAGTAGACTGTGAGCTATTATAAAACAGAATATATCAGAGAATAATTATAAAAATTTTATCTAAACTTGAATAAGGAAGTAGAGTAGATAATTTTTCTGTTTTACAGATGTAAATTTCTAATGGTGTATTAAAAAGATTTATTAAAACTATAAGTAAAATAAGTAATAAATTTTTATAATCAGTAAGTAAACTATAATTGAAATCAAATAGAATATATACAATAATTACTGCAAATATTCATAAAAATGCACCCAAGAAATTAAACACTAAAGTTGTAAGTTTAGATTCATTTATAGTGTTTTTCCAAAATGCTAACCCACTGCTTGAAAGAAGTGAAGCAAGCATTCAAAGTAAGATTGATCACATATATTTCTAGTTAAATAATTCTTGTAAAAATTTCTTTATTTTCTCTCAAAATGACAGTCTAGTTTTTCATTCAATCTTATTATCAACTTCTTCAAGTGAATTTTTAATATCTATATGATTTTCTTGAAGAAGAATAAGATTTTTATCAAGTACTGCCATGAATCATGTAAATAAATTAAGTCACATTCATGAATTAGGATTTACATGTTGAGCCAAAATAGTCAAAGCAGTTGATATCTTAGTTAATGTTTTAACTCTAAAAATATCATCAGTAAGTGCTTTCTTATACTCATCTTTTGTAATTCTAGCATCTTCAGGTAAGTATTTATTTGTAGCTTCATTATTTTCAATTTCATCAATTTTATCAAAAATTTCTTGAATTTGTTCTTGGGAAATCTCTCATGATTGTGTAACTTCATTAATTAATTGTGAAGTTGTAGAATCAAGTTTTCAATCATTAAGCAAATCTTTTAAATTATCCAGATGTTTTTCTGTTTGTTCAGATTTGCTCAGTTTTTCTTTTTTTAGATTAAAATCAATATTCTTCTTTAGTTCAAAAGTTTTTTCTTTGTCTGAGAGTTTTTTCTTTTCTATCTCTTTATTTATAAGTTTTCATGCTTCAATATTCATATTTAGAGTTTTACTATTTAAGAAGTGTATTAAAATTTGTTTTTCAGAATCATTCTA
>CAZSQW010000111.1:0-2502 GCA_964609055.1 uncultured Candidatus Peribacteria bacterium | reverse complement strand
GGCCAAAGCCACAGTTATCCCAGAAAGTAAATCAGCTTTTATTTGTCCTTTTTTTTCAAGGTCTATAAAATTATTATCAGTTAAATATTTTAGTATAAACATTTTTATATATTTAGTTAGTTTTAAAAATCAGCCAAAATATACTTTTTATTTTTAAAAAATCAAAAAAAAGAAAAATATTTTATTTTTCTTTTAATCTAAAAATTCAATAATTTCATAAACATTAGAATATGGATCTCTATCTTTAAAATTTCAACTACTTAAATTATTAACATCTTTTACATTTTTTATTGCATTATTTAATTTTTCTTTTGTTAACCAATTAAAATCTTCATCTCAAGTCATTTTATAATCTTTTCATTCTGGTAGATTAGGTAGATAATTTCTTATTTGTTCTAAATATTTCTTTTTTCATTTTCATAAATCATATTTTTCAAAATGTGATAAAATCCAATATTCAAAGCATTCATTGTTATAAATTAGCTCATAATCTTTTAATATATTTTGAACATTCTGCAATTTAGTTTTTTCAATGAAAATATCTAAATCAAAAATTATAAAAACCTTTTGTGTTAATAAAGTTGTTTTACCATGTTTTAATTTTCAAATTATTTTTCTTTTAATTTTTTCAGGATGTTCCATTAATTCAGTTCATCATTTTAAATCTTCAGTAATAATTTTAAAATTATGATTTAAAATTCTAGATAATTGTGTAAAATATTTCTTTTCTGTTTCTCATTCACAAAAAATATAAATAATAGGTTTTATTTTTCTTATCATTTTTTATAAATTAAAATCAGATAAAATAGGAATTGCTCCAAAAGATCAAAGTTTATAGGCTTTTTTAATATCAGAATTATTTCTAATTTGCATATCTTTAAAATCATCTAAAGAATAGATTTCAGTTGCTCAATAATAATCTTTTGATGTAAAAAATATTTGATCTTTTTTGAACAATTCTAAATCCATTAAATCAAGATTATGAGTATTAAAAATAAATTGTGCATTTCAAATATTATTTTTTCATTTATTATTTTTTGAATGAAAAAAATTAATTAAATTTTCAATTAATAAAAAATGCATATGCGTATCTATTTCATCAATTAATAAAATTCAATTATTTTTAATTGTATCCAAGATTGGTCACAAAAAAGAAAATAATTTTTTTGTACCTTCTGATTCTTGTAAAATAAAATCAAAAGGATATTCTCATATTTGAGTTCATTCATTATTATAAACTGGATGAATAAAATCTGTTTTTACTTCAACTATATTTGTTGGATTTACTTTTTGTCAATTTATTTCTATAAATCAAAATTGTGAGTTATTTTGTATTTTAACTTCTTTTTCTTCTTGTTTAATATTATTAATATTAATATCTGCATTTTTCATAAAAGAAATTATAATATCTTTTAATTTATCTGATTTTAACATTTCTAATGTTATTCATGTAAAATCAGATTTTTGATTTATTAAATTAATTTTTCAAAAAAAAGAAGTTATTTTTGTAGCTAATCATATATTCTTTTTTCTTTTAATGATTTTATTATCTTTTGTAAATTTATATTCTCAAGTTTCTCTATTTGCAAATAATGATAAAAAAGTTTGATTATTTTTTGGGAATAAATTTAATTTTTCAAATTCATCTTCATAAAATCAAAAATATTTTTCTTCAACTTCCCATTTTGTTATTTGTCTATTAATAATTGAAATTTCTTTATTCTTTTCAAAAAAAACTAATTTTTCTTTAGTAATTTTATTTTCATCAATTCTTAACTGATATTTATATTTAACTAAATCAATTAAAAAAACTATTTCAAAATCTGAAAAATTTTCTTTTCAATCTTCATTTAAAATAAATTTTTCAAAAAATACCCCTAAAGGAAGTTCCTCTTTTATTCATTCTTTTCTGAATAAAGAAGAATTTAAAACAATAAACTTAAAAAAATCTAATCATTTTAAAATATTTGTTTTTCAACTTGCATTTGCACCATAAAAAATAGCTGTTTTATTAAGCCAAATATTTTCTCAATCTTTTAATTTAATAATATTTTTATTATCTTTTAATGTCCTAATTTTCTTATTAGCTTCCATTGAAAATCAAGCTTCATCTTTAAAAGATAAATAATTTTTTACTTTAAAACTTATTAACATATTAAAAAAATAAATAAATAATTTTCAAAAGAAATATTTTATATGATATACTTCTTATGAATTCATAAAAAGTATATCATATATTTTGAAGAAATCAAGTTTTTATGTAAAAAAAATACATAAAAACTTGATTTAATTTCATTTTCATATAATATGTAATCATATTTTATATTTTTAAGTAAAAAAAATACATGAGATTTATTTTCTACACTAAATAAAAAACTCCAAAATAAATATTTAGAGTTTCTATATATATTTCCCAATTGAGAAACTTACATTATTGAAAAGTGTTAAGATTATATAGTTAAAAGGAATATTTGCAAATTTTTTTAACATTAACTATTATAA
>CAZSQW010000110.1:0-2503 GCA_964609055.1 uncultured Candidatus Peribacteria bacterium | reverse complement strand
TACTATTAATTAAATATACAAAAATTCTATTTACACACTTTATCATGCAGTCCCAAAAATATGAGATAAAATTAATAATTTTTCTAATACTAGGTTAGAAAAAATTCTTGTAAAATTGAAACTAAAATCACTAAAATTGAAGTTAATTCTAAGTTATCAGATGTTAAAAAAGAAAGAATAATTGTAATTCTTTAAGGATTAAAAGATGTAATTAATAAAAAGTTAAATACTGTTTCAGAACTTGATATAATTAATAATTTTTTAAAATAATTAAAAATAAAAGAGCTGGTTGCCAAGTAAAATTTCAATAAAAGTTATAAAAATAAAGCAATTAATTTTGCTTTATTTTTTTATTTATTTTTGTATTTGAGAATATTTATAATTAAGTATAATATAAAAAAATTATAATTAATTATTTAAAAAATGAATAGTGAATTTAAAAAAGTAGAAATATATTCAGACTGATGAGCAAGACCAAATCCATGAGCAGGAGGTTATTGAGTAATTGTAAGGTTTTGAAAAAAAGAAAAAGAATTAAGTTGATTTGAGGAACATTCTACAAATAATAGAATGGAATTAACTTGAGCAATAAAGGGATTAAATGCTTTAAAAGAACCTTGTGAAGTTGAACTTTTTACAGATTCAAGTTATGTAGTAAATTGAATTGAAAAAGGTTGGGCAGAGAAGTGGAAATCTAATAATTGGATGAGAACAAAATCTCAAAAAGCTATAAATTATGATTTATGGGAACAACTTTTGAATGCAATGAAAAAACATAAAGTTCATTTTAATTGGGTAAAATGACATGTAGGGCATATTGAAAATGAAAGATGTGATACTTTGGCTACTAATGAAATATTAAAAAAAACACAAAATTCCCCTATAATCCCCTTTCATAAAGGAGAAGAAAACAAACAAGATTTAATAAAAAAAGTTTTAAATACTGGTTTAGATAATTCTCAGAAAAATATAAAAATCACAAGAGAAAATCAACCTTGTAGAAAATGTTGAACTCCAGTAATTAAAGCAATTCCCAAAAAAACTAACAAAAAAAATAAAAGTTATTATTATAGATATTATCTTAATTGTCCAAATTGTAAGACAAATTATTTTGTAGATGAAGCAAAAGTTATGTTGTAGAATTTTACTTTTTATAAAATAGTATTAGCTTGTGAGAAGATAAAAATAACAAAATCTGGGAAATTATAAATAAATTATATTAACTACAAAATTTTAGCTGATATTTTCTGAAATAATTAAGCTTTATTTAAGCTATAAAATTATATTTATTTTATTAATATTAAATAAAAAAATATGATAAAATTATATGGACAAGCTATTAAATGAATAACTAAAAAGTGAGATAAATATGGTTTTGTAGATGAAACTGAAATAAGAATTACAGCTTGAATAGCTCTTGTTTTTGCTATAATTTCATTTTACCTTGTTATGTTTAAATGAAACTTTGATTTAGCATTTTTTACTGTTTGAATTATTTGGTTAGATTTTGCTTTAAAAGTATTTATTTGACCAGAATTTTCTATTTTTTGAAGAATAACAAGATTATTTATAAAAAAGAAAGAAAAAATTTGGGTTTGAGCAGTTCAAAAAAGATTTGCTTGGAGTATAGGTTTTGCTTTAGCAACATTTGTAATTTTTTGTATATTACTTTTATCTTGATATATATGAAGTGAAAATCCATCTATACTAGCTATTATGGAACAAATAACTGTAAATTTGACTAATAATGCACTTATAGTTATTCCTATGAATCCAGCAATTTTAGCATGTATTTTATGTATAATTTTTATGTTTTTAGAAGCAGTATTTTGAATTTGTATTGGTTGTAAAATATATAAAAATCTTGTAAAAAAGGGAATTATGAAAAAAATCCCTCATCAAAATTGTGTAAATTGAAGTTGTGATATTCTAGAAAAGAAGTAGAATATATTAAATAATAATTAAAAACTATGAAAAAAATAACAATAGTACAAAGTTCTCTAAGAGAAAAATCTAATACTTCTATAGTTTGTAAATTATTTGAAGAGAAAGCTATTTCTGCTTGAATAGAACTTAATTATATTGATTTGAGAAATATTGAATTAGAATTTTGTAATGGTAAAGATTTATCAGAATATACTGATGATTTACAGAAATCTTATAAAATGCTAGAAGAATCTGAAAGTATAATTTTTTGAATGCCAGTTTATCAATATTCTATGAGTTGAGTTTTAAAAAATTTTATAGATATTTGTGGAGGAGCATTAAAATGAAAAAAAATCTGAGTAATTGTAAATGCAGGTTGACCAAGCTGTTATATGGCTTCAAGAGATTTACTTGATGCACTTTATTATGAATATGCAACAATAAATATTGCACCAACTCCTTATAGTTGGTCTATGGATTTTGCAGATGGAAAATTAGTAAATAATAAAGTTATAAAAAAATTAGATGAGCTGATTGAAGTTTTAGAAAATATTTAAAATTTAATTAATCCAAAAAT
>CAZSQW010000109.1:0-2550 GCA_964609055.1 uncultured Candidatus Peribacteria bacterium | reverse complement strand
TTTCTTTATAATTCACTCAACAAAATAAAACTTTATCACATATTTTTTTTTCTGCTATTTTTTTTCAAATATTAAAATGTATTTTTTCAGCTTCTTTTCATAATTCTAAAATATCATCTAAAACTAATATTTTTTCTTTATTTTTATAATTTTTAAATAATTCTAATCCTGATTTTAATCATTCTTCTGATAAATTATAAGTATCATCTATTAATATATTTTTTCAAGATTTTATAATAGTTTTTGAAGAATCTGGAGATTTTAAATTTTTTAAATATTTTTTAATTTCTGTAGTTTTTAATCATAAATCATAACAACAAGCAATTACTCAAGTTAAATTTATAACATTATGTTCTCAAATCATATTTATTTTAAATTTAGTATTTCTTTTTTTATATTCAAAACTAAATTCTATTTTTCCATTTTTTTCTTCTAATATTTTATATTTAGCATCTGCTTTTTTAGATTTTCAATATTTTACAATATTTAATTTTTTATTAAATTTTGCTTTTTTTATTCCATCACAATTCCAATTTAAATATAAAATTCAATCATTTTTTAAAACTGATTCTGCTATTTCACTTTTTCATTTAGATATATTTTCTTGGCTTCAAAAAAGTGCTAAATGTTGATTTCAAATTGCAGTTAAAAATCAATATTTATGATTTGCTATTTTTCATAAAAGACTAATTTCTCCTCTTTTATATGCTCACATTTCAGCTACAAAATATTTATATTTGTTATTTAATTTATTCAAAACAAGAGAAGAAACTGACATTTCTGTATTTTGATTTTCTGGTGTTTTTAGCGTTTTTCACTCTTGTTCTAATATACTTGATAAAAATTCTTTTACATTTGATTTTCAATAAGATCAAGTAATTCATATTTTTATTAAATTATTTATTTTTTCAGATTTCAAAATTGCAGAGTTAATTTGCTTATTTTTCTTATAATTCACAAGTGGTAAACTAATGAAATTATAAAAAAATATAATAAAAGGGATAAATAAAAAAATAGATAATACATAAACATAAATATAATTAAATAAATTCATATTTATAAAATAATATAAATCTATAATTCATCAAATAGCAAATAATCAAAATAAAATAACAAGTCTACTAGTAAATTTTGGCTTTAAAATTCTTTTTCTAAATATTTTTCACAATACAAAAATATTTAAACCTAATAAATACCAAAAAAATACATTATAAAATAATCAATAAAATGCATTTGTATAAATGTTTCAAGAAAAATATAAGTATAATAAAAATATACTAAATATTAATAATATTAAGTCTACTATAAAAAATATATTAAATATTGCACTTTTCCCTTGTGGAGTAGAAATATATTCTTTAAATCTATCCCATCTATATTCTTTTAACTGAATTACATAAAGCCAAAAAAATAGTTTATAAAGAATTGGTAAAAAAGCTAAAAAAAACAGTAACATATAATCAAATGGTGTTCAAATTATTAAATTTTGCATATTATTTTGTGTAATTAAATATTATCTAAAAAAGTTTTTACTAATCTTTTTGGATTTTTAATATGGATTCAATGAGTTTCATTATCTAAAACAATCATTTTAGAATTTTTTATATTATTTCTCATAAAATAACCATCACTAAGAGGAGTATAAATATCATTTTCTCACCATATAATCAAGGTATTTTTTTCTATTTGTTTTATTTTTTCTTGTAAATCACTACTTATCATATTAAGATAAGTTTGTTTTAAATATGGACTTTTTTCAGCATTAAGATAATCTGTTCCTCAAATTAATTTATAAAATAAAATCCTTATTTTTTTGAAAATAAATATTTTTTTTAAAAAACCTAAATTTTTAATTAAATAATTTAAAACTTTTCTTTTTTTTGTTCTTTTTTTATCGTTTCTTATTCCAGCAGAATTATTTAAAATAAGTCTATCAATATCTATTTTTCACCTATTTTCCAAAGTTATAGAAATAGCTCATCAATTAGAATGTCCCCATAAAATAATATTTTCTAATTTTAGTTTTTTAACAAATTCTTCAATAACTTGTGCATAATCTGATAAATTATAAGTTTTTGTAATTTTAGTTTTTCAAAATCAAGGTAAATCTGGAACTATTATTCTAAATCATTTTTTTGATAATTTATTAGAAAACTTTAGCCAACTATCACTTTTTCATCACCATCAATGTAAAATTAAAACATCTCAAAAATTAGCTTTTTTATCTCAAAATTCTTTATAATTTACTTTTAATTTTCATAATTTTGCAAATGTTTCTACCATATTTTTTAATCTTTTAATTAAGTATAATAATTATTATTTTTGAACTTTATCATTATTTTTATCAACAGGATCATATCATCATTTATTCCAAGGCATACATCTCCCAATTCTAGCAATACCTTTTGCTGTTCATACTAATGCTCATTTTTTTTCAACTGCCTCTATCATATATTCACTACAAGTAGGAATATGCATACAATAAGGGGTTTTATTCATAGATTTTGCCCAAAAACTATGGTCTGGAGAAAGTACTTTTTGATACCCTTT
>CAZSQW010000108.1:0-2603 GCA_964609055.1 uncultured Candidatus Peribacteria bacterium | reverse complement strand
ATTAACATTTTCTAATTTTAATTCTGGATTAGTTGAATATTCTTTACTAGATAATTTTAAAATTTCTCACTTCCCTGCATTTGCAATATATAAAGCCTTATCTGTAGTATTATAAGCTAATCAAATTGGTTCATTTAATCAATTTTTTTCATCAAGTAAAGTGTAAACTTTTGAACCTGATAAATATAATATTCTATCATTTAGAGTATCTGAAAAAACTACTTTTCAATCAATTTCAACTATACCTGTTGGTGAGTTTAAAAATATTCCAGTTCAAAAATCTCAGTCATTAAATTTATCTCAATAAATTTCTCATCAAACTACTACTGAATTATCTGAATTTTTAATTATTTGATGATTCTTTATATCTGATTTATAATCTGTTGTTCAAGTACTTACTCAATTTAATGGAATAAAATTACTTAAATATAAATGGTCAGTTTTAGTTGTTTCTCAAGTTCAACAATATTGTTCATCAAATTCTTTTACTCAAATATAGCTAAATCATCATTTATCAAAATATTTATTTTGTCTTAATAAAATTCAAGTATAACTTCAAATATTTGAAATATATTTTTTAGAATTTAGGATATTTTTTTGTAAATACAAAATATCTTGTGAAAGTTGTTTATTATCATCTAAAACTTTTTTTTGCAAAGTTATATTACTCATTCAAGTACTCACAAAAACCCCTACACTCACCATTAAAAGTATAGAAATTGTAATTCCTACTATAAGTTCAACTAATGTAAAAGCTATTTTTTTGTACTTGGTACCGGTTCCTAAAATTCATTTTTTCATTTCAGGAACCGGTACCATATTTAATTTTTTCATATTTTTATTTTAAAATTAAATTATCTGGATTAGCTAGTTCAAAAAATTTACCTTTTTTAGAAATTAATTCTTCATATTTTCAATATTCTACTATTTGTCATTTTTCTAGCATAAAAATTTTATCTGAATTTTGTATTGTTGAAAGTCTGTGAGCTATAACCAAAGTAGTTCTTCATTTCATTAATTTATCTATAGATTTCTGTATTAATTTTTCAGTTTTATTATCAAGTGCTGAAGTTGCTTCATCTAAAATTAAAATTTTAGGATTTTTTAAAAATAATCTTGCAATTGCTAATCTTTGTTTTTCTCATCAACTTAATTTTAGTCATCTTTCTCCAACAACTGTATCTAATCATTTATTTAACTCAAAAACAAATTGAGATTCTGATTTATTAATAGCATTTTTTATTTCAATATCTGTAGCATCAGGTTTTGCAAATAATAAATTATTACGAATAGAATCATTAAACAAACTTATATCTTGAGAAACAAATCCTATATTTTCTCTAACTGATTTTTTATTAAAAAGTGATATATTTTCTCAATCTAATAATATTTCACCTTTTTCAATATTCCAAAATCTAAGTATTAAATTTATAATTGTAGATTTCCCTGCTCAAGTATTTCAAACAAAAGCTATTTTTTCTCAATTTTTGACTGAAAAAGAAATATTATTTAATATTTTTTTTCATTTTTTATTATAAGAAAAAATAACATTTTTAAATTCTATATTTCATTTTATTTTATATATATTTTTACCTATATTTATATCTTCTAAATCCAAAGTATCAAATTCTTTATGAAGTTTTTCAACTGCTGTTATTTGTTCATTTAAATTTTTTAGTTTAGAAAATAAAAATCAAAGTGGATAATAAATCCAACTAATATATGAAAAAAATAAAAATAAATATGCAAAAGATAAACTCCCATCAATAATAAAAAATATTCAAAATCAAATAACTAAAATTCTTGAAATCATAACAATTGTTCAAGTATAAATATTTGATATTGTCCAATATTTATTTATATTTATTTGCTTTTCATATAATTTAGAAAAAGTTTTTCAAATTTTTTTTCTATATTGTTTTTCTAATGTAAGTGTTTTAGTTAAAGCAAAAGAACTTAAAATATTTCCAATATTTGCAAAAATACTATCCCATTTATCATTTATTTTTTTTTGATGAGGAGAAACTTTTTTTATAAAAAATATTCCTATAAAAAACATTACAGGCACTAAAGAAATTGTCACCAAAGCCATTCTCCAATCAATATAAAATAAAATTATTATTATTATTAATATTCCTGATAAACTTTTTAAAACATCTTGTAATAAAAATATTAAAAATTGACATTGTTGTTCTGTTCCTCTGTCAAAAATTTTATATAAACTTCATTGCTTTTTTCATAAAAAATCTGAATAATTCATATTAATTATTTTTTTTGTATATTTATTTCATTCATCTATATAATTTTTTACAGTAGTTTTTCCAATAAAATAATAATCATTTATAAAATTTATAAATAATGTAAAAAGTATAAAAAATCACCAAAAAATCATAATTAATACAATTATTTTATAATCAAAAAATCAAGTTTTTTGAAATTCTTCTATTTTTTTAATTATTTGTATAAAAATAATAGGTTCTATAACAGATATAAAAGAAGAAAAAATACCAAAAAAAATTATTAAAAACAATTTTTTTTTTCAAACTGTTTTTATATAACTTCAAAGTATTTTTTTAATTGTTTTTTGCATTTATTTTTTATT
Source organism: uncultured Candidatus Peribacteria bacterium (assembly GCA_964609055.1). GTDB lineage: Bacteria > Patescibacteriota > Gracilibacteria > BD1-5 > UBA6164 > CALLPO01. Next base: position 1 of record CAZSQW010000108.1, on the reverse strand, counting down.
A
>CAZSQW010000107.1:0-2648 GCA_964609055.1 uncultured Candidatus Peribacteria bacterium | reverse complement strand
ATGAGTTTTTAAAATATAAAAAAAGAGATGTTTTTACCAAACATCTCTTTTTTTTTGTGAAATAAATATTAAGAATATATTAAACTCTTTCATTTTTTTTATCTTCACCTTTATCTTCTTCTGCATCAACAACTCAATCATCTTTTTTATCTTCAGTTGCTCCAGCTTCAGCTCCTGGTTGAGCATAGATTGCTTGACCAACTTTCATCATAATATCATTTACTTTTTTAGTAGCTGGTTCTAATTCTTCTTTTGTTGCACTTGCATTTTCTAAAACTTTTTTAAGTTCAGCAATTGCTTCTTCAGCTTCTTTTTTATCTTCTTCTTTTACTTTATCAGCATTATCAGTAAGTGTTTTTTCAGATTGGTGAACAGTAGAATCAGCTAAATTTCTAGCTTCAACTGCTGATTTTCTAGCTTTATCTTCTTCAGATTTTTCTTCAGCTTCTTTAACTAATCTATCTACTTCTTTATCATCCATACCAGTTGAACCAGCAATTGTAATATGTTGTTCTTTTCCTGTTCCTTTATCTTTAGCTTTAACAGTTAATACACCATTTGCATCAATATCAAAAGTTACTTCAATTTGAGGTACTCATCTTCCAGCTGGAGCAATTCCATCTAGTTTGAATTGACCAAGTGATTTATTATCAGCAGCCATTTCTCTTTCTCCTTGAACTACATTTATTTCAACACTTGGTTGATTATCAACAGCAGTAGAAAAAGTTTCTGATTTAGAAGCTGGAATAGTTGTATTTCTTTCTATCATTTTTGTAGCAACTCCTCCCATAGTTTCAATAGATAGAGATAATGGAGTAACATCTAATAATAATACATCAGTTACATCTCCACCAATAATACCAGCTTGAATAGCAGCACCTTGAGCAACAGATTCATCAGGATTAATACCAGCATTTGGAGCTTTTCCAAAGAATTCTTCAACTTTTTTAACTACTAATGGAACTCTTGTAGAACCTCAAACTAATAATATTTGATTTAATTCACTAGCTTTTAATCCAGAATCATCAAGAGCTTTTTTACAAGGAGCTAAAGATTTTTCAACTAAATCAGTAATAAGTTCTTCAAATTTAGTTCTTGAAATACTCATCATAAGATTTTTAGGTCCAGTAGCATCAACAGTAATATAAGGTAGGTTAATATCATAGTTAGTTGTTGAACTTAATTCTTTTTTAGCTTTTTCAGCTTCATCTCTTACTCTTTGAAGAGCCATAGGATCTTTTCTTAAATCTACTCATTCTTGTTTCATAAATTCATCAACAATATATTCAAGAATAACTTTATCAAAATCATCTCAACCAAGATGAGTATCACCATTTGTAGCTAATACTTCAAAAGTACCTTCTTCAGACAATTCTAAAATACTTATATCAAATGTTCAACCACCTAAATCATAAACAGCAATTTTTTCATTTTTACCTTTACTAGCACCATAAGCCAAAGCAGCAGCAGTAGGTTCATTTACAATTCTTTTTACATCTAAACCAGCAATTTTACCAGCATTAATTGTAGCTTGTCTTTGATCATCATTAAAGTAAGCAGGAACTGTAATTACAGCTTCAGTAACTTTTTGTCCAAGAAATTTTTCAGCATCAGCTTTTAATTTCATAAGTACATGAGATGCAATTTCTTCTGGTCTAACATCTTTTCCATTAAATTTGATAAGTGCTTCACCATTTGAACCTTTTACAACTTCATAAGGAACATTTTTGATTTCATCAGTAACTTCATCAAATTGTCTACCAATAAATCTTTTAGCAGAAAATATTGTTCCAAGAGGATTAGTAATAGCTTGTCTTTTAGCAGGAGTACCAACAATAGTATTTCCTTCTTTATTAGTAGCAACAATAGATGGAGTAGTTCTATTTCATTCAGCATTAGGAATTACTTTTGCTTCTCAACCCTCCATAAATGCAACACAACTATTAGTTGTACCTAAATCAATTCATATTATTTTTCACATAGTTTTTTTAGTTATTTTTTAAAATTTATTTAAAGGAAGAGATATAAATTTTTTCCTTATCTCAAATAATATATCATAAAAATTAATTCTGTCAAAACTTTTTTAGCACTTTTTTATATTGTGTGCTAAATTATAATTTTTTAAGCAAATAAAAAAGCACTCTAATGAGTGCTTTTATAAGAAAATCTATTTTAGATTTTCTTGTGTAAACTATCCCCACCAGAAATCTAGCCTCCTGTCTAGATTTGGGGAATTGTTTAACTTATATTTTAACCTCTTTAGAAGCATTTATCAAATAAATTTTTTCTGTCTCATTTAATGTACTTTTATTTATATTATCTATATATTCTTTTAAATTAAAAGAATATTTTTTTTTATCCATTTTTTTTACAAGAGAATTAATTATCTTAGTTCTCTTTTTATGTTTCTCAGCAACTTCTTTTGTTAGAGTTATAAGTTTTTTTAATGTCATTTCTTCTTCCTTTTTTATTATAAATACTATTTAGTATTTATTTTTTTGTCAAAACTTCTTATTTGCAAGTTTTGAAATTATATTATTTCCTTTAATAAGGACTTGTATACTATTTAAATGGTTTGGACATTTAAATAGTATAAGTAATTTATAATAATTTATTTTTGTAAGTCAAATTATTTTTTCATTAAATTA
>CAZSQW010000106.1:0-2694 GCA_964609055.1 uncultured Candidatus Peribacteria bacterium | reverse complement strand
TTGTTTACCCAAAAATTGAAAAATCAGTTTTTTTCCATTTTATTTTTTAATTATTTTAAATTTATTTTTATCAAATCTAGTTACATCATTTGTAATTATTTCTAAATTATCACACTCTTTTTTCTCTAAATCCTTACATCAAACAATTTCAACACTATCTCAGTAGAATTTTCAAAAAGTAACTAAAACTTTTTTTATTTCACTAGCTTCTATAACATTTATTTCTCAAATATTTTCAGATTGAACTTTCATATTTTTAAGTGAAATAAGTTTTTTTCAAATTTTAACTGGGATAATTACCTCAACAATATTTCAAGAAATATTTACTTCTGAATTAATTGATATTCTTGTTTTGTAGTTAAGATTTTGGTCAGCTATTTTTGAAATAGCACTTATAGTTCATTTTAATTTTTTTCACAAATAATTAATTTCCACTTTATCTCAAATTTTTATAAACTCAGTTTCTCAAAAACTAAGTCATATTTCTACTTCATTTTTTCATAAACTAGATAATTTAATAAGTGGAGTTCCTGGATTAACATCTTGTCACTTGTCTACTAAAACTTCTGAAACTACTCCAGAAATTGGACTAGAAATAAATAATTTTGAATACTCTTTATATGCTAAGTTTTTAGTATTTTTTGATAAAGCAATAGAATTATTTAATTGTTTCAAAGTAATATTTCTATTTTTGATAGCATTTTCTAAATTAAGTTTTGCAGTTTTTATAGCAACTAACATAGAATCTTCTCAATTTTTCAATTGTAATTTTGTTTTATCTAAACTAATTTCAGTTTGTTTTTCAGAAACTTTTGTATTTATAACTAGTAATTCTAAATCTTTATTCAATATTTCTATTTGTTTTTCTAGAGATTTTTCATTATTTTTATAAGTATTTAAAAACTTTTCAGTACTACTTTTAAAATTTAGAAATGCATTATATTTTCAAGAAGCATTAGATTTTTTTCAAACAATTTGATTTTTATATCAATCAATTTGAGTTCTTGAGAAATAAATATTTTCAATAGAATTATCTATAACTCAATCTATATTATCTAAAAAAGTAATTATTTTAGGATATCACTCATTAGCTAATTTTGATATATTTTCTAAGTTATTTATATTAATATTATCTGAGTTAAACTTAATAATTTTTTCTTCATTATATTTAATTAATTCTCTTAACTCAGTTTTAGTTTTATTTAATAAAACAGTATTTTTTTTACCTAAATAACCTTCAAATTTATCATTATTTCTTTTATTCAAAGTAGTTACTCAAAGTAAATTATCTCAAAAATTTATTACATCTGAATACAAATTTTTTAAATTAAGATAATCATTTTTACTAGTAGTTTCAAAACTTTTAATTTGTTCTAAATTAGATTTTTTCAATTTTTCTAAATCAAATTTAGTTTTCTCAATAGAAGTTTTTAATTTATCTATTTGAAGAGAAGAAGTTGTTGTAGTTCTAGTTCAAACTTTTGATTGTTCTAATCTAATATTTAATCAAATTAATGTTTTTTTATTAGTATTTATCAAATTTTTATAATCTTTTTCCAGTTTATCAAGATTAATTTTTAAATCTTCTACTACTTTATCTAGAGAAATTTTAGTTGATTCATAATTAAGTATTGAACTTTCTATAGCCAGATTAGTTTTTTCAAGATTAAGTCAATAATTAGCAGTATTATCAGATAAATTAATTAAGTTTTTTCAAGAATTAACTTTATCTCAAAATTTTACATTAATCCTAGAAACTCTTCAACTAGCTTTTGAAGTTAACACTATTTCCTGAGAACTTTTTATTTTTCAAGTCTTCTTGATTTCATACTCACCAGAAAAATCATTCAACTTTTTAGTCTGAACAATAAAATCCTGTTTTTCAGTTTTTGTTTCAGCTATTTCTTCTTCTCAACAAGAGATAAGTAAAAAAGTTAAAAGTAATAATGTTAGTATTTTTTTCATTTTTGGCTTTATTTTTAAATTTTAATTATATATTTTTTTCTATAAATTTAACATCAAAGTATTTTCAAATATTTTTATAATCTGAAAAAAATCAAGATATTAGAACTCTTGCATGATTTAAAATAAAATCATTAAATTCCTTTTCAGAACTAAAACACTTGTCTTCAATTAATAAATTTTGCTTAAAATTTCACATTAATTTACTTAAAAATTTTAATCTACTAGATATATCATCTTCTTTATAGCTTTTTTCAAAATCTTCTAACAAAATATGTAATAATTTCATATGAGATTTCTCTAAATAAGATATATTTATTTCTCAAATATAATAATTAGAATTTCATAAAACCATATTTCTTATTATGTCATTTTTTTTAAAATAATAAATACTTCAAACTAAATAATTAACTAGTCTTTCTTTTATATCAGGAAAATTTTTATATAATTGTGTCATTATTTTTTTAGAATATTGAAAATCAAAATCTATAATTTTTTTATAAATATCTTCTTTATTTTTAAAATGAAGATAAAATGTTCCTTTTGCAACTCAAGCATTTTTTACTATTTCATCAATAGAAGTTTTTTTGGGTCAATATTTTCAAAATAATTTTTTTGCTGATTCAAACAATAGTTTTTCTTTTTTCTCCATAATGAATATGACTAAAAATATAATTTTAGTCATATTATATATTTTAACTTATTTATGTCAAATAAAAAAATAGCAATATA
>CAZSQW010000105.1:0-2715 GCA_964609055.1 uncultured Candidatus Peribacteria bacterium | reverse complement strand
TCTAGAAGATTTTTTTATAGAAAAAGTTTCTGAAAAATAATATATATTAACAAGATAGCTTAGCTTCTTGTTTTTTTATATGTTTTTTCCAAACATTTCTACATTTTTTTATATAAAATTTTTCTTCACACTTTTTTCTAATGCTTTTTCCATAATATTGTTTTCTGACATTATGATATTTTTATATGAAATAGCAGAAGCTATAATATTTAGATTTGAATTATTTAAAATTTTATCAATTCAAGAAATATTTTTATTTTCATCTATTACTATTGAATTAAAAGTAATATTTTTAATCATTTTTACACCAAAATCATTAAAATTTTTTTCTTTTAAAAATTTTTTTATAAATAAATTATTTGCTCAACCTCAAATTAAAATAAAATTCTCTGGACAAATATTTCATTGTAAAATTTCTTTTAATCATTCTGATAATATATCTAAAAAAAATGATAAAAATATTTTTTTTTCTTTTTTGAATAAATCTTCTCTATCTATTTTTTTTATAATTTGAGACCTACTCCTTGAATCATTTTTAATGATTTCTTTAACTAAATCATTAATTCAGATATCTAGTCTAATTGCTCATTTTAAAGAATTATCTAATGATTTAATAGATAATCATGTTGATGTATTTCATATATCTAAAAAAACTTCTGATACTCAATTGTTTCATAATTTAATTATAGCATATTCTTCTGGTATTATTTTTACAATTTTTTTGTCTAAATAATTAGAAATATTAATAATATTATTATAATCTACTTTAGATATAAATGAATTTAAAATTTTAATTTTTATATCTTCTCATTTTTCATTTAAAAGATTTTTTACTTTTTTTCAATCAATACTTAAATTTAAAATATTGCTTAATATTAAATATAAATCTTCTTTTGCAAATCAATATTTTTTTAAAATTTCATTTGTGATAGATCTAATACTTATATTTTCCACATTATCAACTATATTAAAAATATCTTTATTTAATATTTTAACTGTATTATCTTTTTGTTTATATGAAAGTGTTTTTGAATAATAAAAAGTATTTGAAAAAAAAGGATTAATTACAATTTCAAAAGATTTTTCATTAGCTATCATTTCAGCCTTTATAATTGCTTGTTTTATTGTCTCACAAAGTCAAGAAATATTATTTATTTCATTATTTATAACATCTAATCTTGATTGTCTTTTTTCTCAATATCATAAAATTTTTATACCTGAAAAAGAAAAGCTACAAAGCATTGCTCTTACTTTATAACTTCATACATTTATAACCATAACTATTTTTTGGTTATTTATTTTTTTTACATTAAATGGTTTCATTATTTTTCTATTTGCCTTAAAATAGCTGTTCCTTCTAATACTTTTCCACTATCAATTAAAACCATTGCTAAATCCTCTTTTATTAAATTATTATCTGGACTAATAAATTGAGCTCTTTTTAAAAGAAATATTCATTTTTCATATTTACCTGAAATTGAATATGCAAAACCTAAATTTCTTAAAACTTCTGAATTATTTGCAAGTTGTTTATTTGACTCTTCCAAATATTTAATAGATTTTAATGCTTCATTATTATTTAAACACAAAAATCATTTTAAATAATTTCAAGTTGCTGATTGTGGATTTAATTTTAATCCAAAATCAATAGCTTTTTCTGCCTTATCAAAAAGTCATTCAGCTAAATAAATATCTCCCAATTCCTCAAAAAATCTATAATCATCATTATATTCCATAATATGCCCTTCTAAAATAGAAATTGCTTTATATATTTCTCATTTCATTTTCAAATCTTCAATTTCCAAAATTATTTGGTCTATTGTATTAAATTTTTGCATACTTTTTTTATTAACAAAGCTAATTTATTAAAATAATTATATCATATTCCTAAAAGAAATCAAACCTTTTTTTAATTTCTTGTTAAAAAGTTTTATACAAAAAAAGATTAAAATTAATTAATCTTTAATAATTATTTACAATTTTTAGATTTTACCCATCAAAATTTTATAGCTTCTTTTTCTGAACAAAACCATTTTTCTCATTTATCTAAATTTATTTTAGTTTTTTTATATCAAGGACATTTTTTTAAATGATATATTTTTTTCTTTGATTTATAAGAAATATTTCATTTTATATCACATATTTTTCAATTTTTATCTTTATTAGGAACATACTATTTTTTAGAAACTTTTGAATAATCTAATTTACAATTTTTTAAATCCCAAATTCATATTTTTTTATTTTTAGCTTCTTCTTGAGATTTTTTAAATAATTCTAAATATTTATAAGATTTATTATAAGTATATTCAAAAGCAAAACCATTTTTAATTATTAAATTATTTACATTTTTTCAATCTAAAATTACATAAGCTAATAATCTATCATATTTATCTTTTTTTCTTTGAGTTTCATCAAATTCTAAATCTACACTTTTATTATTTAATAAATTATATAGATAATCTTTTGATTCTTTTCAATAACATTCTACAAATCATTTTCTAATTTTAGAATTTTCAGGTGCATCAATTCAAATAAATCTAATATTTTCTCTTTTTCAAAAATAATCAATAATAATTGTATCTCAATCTATAATTTTTAAAACTTTAAATTGATTTTTATTAAATTCTTTTTTATTGAAAGATTTTTGTATTTTTCTACTTTCATTTTTATTATTTATTTCTATTAAATTTTCTATATCAATATTTTTCTCTTCTT
>CAZSQW010000104.1:0-2766 GCA_964609055.1 uncultured Candidatus Peribacteria bacterium | reverse complement strand
TAGAAATGTAGCTCCAGAAGATACAATTTCTGGTACTTATTCTCAAATGGAAGGGAAAGAATTTGGATTTGTAGATGTTGAAGGTGAGGAAAAAGGATATTTTGTAATTGAAAGAAATAGAAATTGAGCTTTTCATGGTGATAGTGTTTTGGCTGAGAAGAAAATGTTTAATTGAAAAGTTGAAGCAGATATTTTTAAAATAGAAAAAAGAGCAACTAAAAATGTAGTTTGAACTGTTCAAATGAAACAATGAGCTGGTTTTGCTTTTATAGTTCCTACTTGAAGAATGTTCAAAACAGATATTTTTATTCCTGGAAAAGATTTGAAAAATGCTGAAAATAAAGATATAGTTAATGTAGAAATTACTGATTTTGAAGGTAAAAATCCTAGGTGAAAAGTGATTGATATTTTATGAAAAAAAGGTGATATATGAATTGATGTAAATTCTTATATTGCTGAAACTGGTTTTTCTCAAAAATTTGATGAAAAATTAACACAAAATTTAGAAAAAGAGTATTCTGATAATAAAATATCTAAAGAAGAAATTTCTAGAAGAAAAGATTTTAGAAAAATGTTTACTTTTACTATTGATGGGGAAGATGCAAAAGATTTAGATGATGCAATTTCTATCAAAAAGAAAGAAAATTGAAGCTATCTTTTATATATTCATATAGCTGATGTTGCTCATTATGTTGAAGAAAATTCTATTTTAGACAAAGAAGCTATTAAAAGAGCAACTTCAGTTTATTTAGCAGATAGAGTTATTCCAATGCTACCAGAAATTTTATCAAATAATTTATGTTCATTAAATATTGGTTCAGATAAATTATGTTTAACTTGTGAAGCAACAATTGATAAAGATTGAAATTTAGTTAAATCTACAGTTTATGAAGGACTTATTAGAAGTGATTTTAGATTAACTTATAAAGAAGTTGATGAATTAGTTGAATGAAAATTTAAAATTTGAGATGAATTATTTTGTGGAGAATTAGTTAACTCTGAATTATTAGAAAATATAGAATTAGCACAAGAATTAAAAACAAAAATAACTGCACAAAAAAATGAAAGTTGAGTTTTAAATTTTGATTTTCCAGAAACTAAATTAGTTTTAAATGATAAAAAAGAATTAGTAGAAATTAAAGAATATCCAAGATATAATTCTAATAAAATGATTGAGGAATTTATGGTTATGGCAAATGAAGCTGTAAGTAGAAAATTTGCACAATTTCCATTTTTATACAGAATTCATGAAACACCTTTAGAAGAATCTAGAGAAAAATTAATTGTACTTTTAAATTTATTTTCTATTGATTTTAAATTCAAAAACTTTGATACAAAAGAAGTTTGAGATTTATTAAATTTAATAAATGATAATACTAAAATAACTGGCTGACAAAGAAAATTTTTAGAAAAATCTATTCTAAGAACTTTATCTAAAGCAATTTATAGTGAAGAAAATGTATGACATTTTGGACTTTGAGTTAAATTTTATAGTCATTTTACTTCACCAATTAGAAGATATCCAGATTTACAAATTCATAGAATCATAAAAGAAAAATTACAAGAAAAATTAAATACTTCAAGAATAGTTCATTATAAAAAAATATTGTGAGGTATTGCTTGAACTTGTTCTGACCAAGAAAGAAAAGCTGAAAAATTAGAATATAAAGTTAGAGATTATTATATTTGTGGATATTATAAAGAAAAAATAGGAGAAGAATTTGAATGAGTAATTACAACAGTTTTGCCTTATTGAGTTTTTGTACAATTACCAGATACAAGCGAATGATTTTTGGAATTAATACCAAAATTTTGAAAAAGTGAAGGTTGGGAATATGATGAACAATTAATGAGATTTGATAATAAAAGTTTACAAAAACAGTTTAATCTTTGAGATGATTTAAAAATTATTTTAGATGAAGTTGATATGGAATTGCTGAGAATTAATTTTAAAATGAAATAATATAAAGATAAAGATAAAGATAAAGGTAAAGGTAAAGATAAAGGTAAAGGTAAAGACACAAGGCCCTAAAGGGACCTTGTTAATTTGTTGGATTTTACATAAAAATCAACAGAATGCTTTAGTTTTATATATATAAAAATTTTATTAAACTATTTTCTTGTTTTATTTAAATTAATATGTTAAAATTTTATTAATATATAATTTAAGTAATTTAAAAGAAAAAATGTTTAAAAATTTTTTAAAATCATCAACAGATTTATTAGATAAAAAATTAAGTAATTGAACTGTTATGGTTTTAATTATTTCAGTTTTAGTTACATTGTCAGGTTTTTTAACTAACACTGTAAATGCTAATTTGACAGCAAATATTTTGCAATCACAAAAAAATACTGAAATTAATCAGTATATTATTATTGGTGGAAAAAAGTATAAGATTGTTTTGGAAGAGGTGAAATAAAGGTACCGGTTCCTAGTTACTAAAAAGTGTACTTGGAACCGGTACCAATGATATATATAATTACAAAAATTTTATTTCAAATTCTTTATAATTAAATCAAAGTTTTTTTATTTTAGATAAAGAAACTTTTTTTATTTCTTCTCAGTAATTATATAATTCAGTATTTATTACTGGTTTATTAGTTTTAATTAAAACATTATCTCATTTTAATTTTATAGAAACTAAATAAGAAGTTATATCTATATTTTTTTTTGCCTTAAAAATCTCTATTATTGTATTCCAAATAATAGATTGAATTATAATTTCCTGTTTTCAGGTTCTATTTATTGCATTTACTAAATCCATA
>CAZSQW010000103.1:662-2775 GCA_964609055.1 uncultured Candidatus Peribacteria bacterium | reverse complement strand
AGAGAATTCTGCATTTATTCTTTTTCATAAATCAAGAAATAAATTTTTTACATCTTTAATTCCACCATATATTTTAAGTTTTTTTTCTGTATTATTAGGATTTAAAGCTATGATTTTAGATATTTTCTCAGATGTTTCTTCAGTTGGTTTTTCAGTTGGTTTTTCAGGTATTTCTTCAGAACCTAATTGGGTAATTTTATTCATAATTGTTTTTTAATATATATAAAGTGTACTAAAGTAAAAAATTATTTTTTAGTAAAAAGTAATTCTAATCATCAAAAAGGCCATAAAATTCATAGAAACATAAGAAACATTCATAAGAGCATAAGAATGAAATATGTTCATCATCTTCATATATATTGCTCTGCCCATACAAAATTTCCTGTCCAGGATTTTACATCTCTTCTATATTTAATTATTCCAAATCAAATTGCAAATAATCAAACTGCATAAAATAAATCTATTATAATCATATTTTTTTAAAATTAATATTTCCTTTTTTTAAAAAATATCTAAGTTTTGTTATCAGTATAACATATTTTTTATATATAGTCAAATTTTCTTGAGTAGTTTTTCATATTTTTAAATATATATTTAACACATTCCTATTTAGCTTCTTTCCAATTATTCCCTATTTCACAATCAACTTTTAGATTTATTTGTTTTCAAATTAGTACATTTTCCATTATTTTAGTAACTTCTTTTTCTATTTCTTTTTTTTCTCAGGGATAAATATCAAATACAACTTCATCATGAACTTGCATAATTAATTTTGATTTTTTTCATTTCATAAATTCTCACATTTTAATCATAGCAATCTTCATAATATCTGCATTAGTTCACTGAATTGGCATATTTATTGCTTCCCTTTCAGCTCCTGATTTTATCATTTTATTTCTGTCTGTAATTCCCTTAATATATCTTTTTCTTCAAAATAAAGTTTCCACATATCAAGTTTCTTCACATTTTTTTATTGTCTCATCTAAGAATATTCTAACTTTTGGATAACTTTCAAAAAACTTTTTAATATACAAATTAGCATCACTTACTGTGATATCTATCATTTTAGAAAGACCAAACCCTGATATTCAATAAATTACTCCAAAATTAACTGCTTTGGCTATTTTTCTATCTGTTGTTCATATTAATTCTGCTGTTTTAGAATGAATATCTCAATTGTTTTGAAAAACTTCTAAAAGATTTTCATCACTACTCATAATTGCTAAAAGTCTTAATTCTACTTGAGAATAATCCAGAGCCATTATTTTTCAATTTTCAAATCTTGAAACAAAAGCTGATCTAATTTCTCAAGCAATTCAGCTAGAAGATGGTATATTTTGTAAATTAGGATTAGTGGAAGAAAGTCTTCAAGTAGCTGTCACAGCTTGATTATAACTAGTGTGAAGTAAATCATTTTCATCTAATAAATCAAGTAATCAATTTACAAAAGTAGAATTTAGTTTAGTAAAATGTCTATATTTGATGATAAATTCTGCAATAGGAAATTCTTTAGCCAAATTTTCTAAAACATCAGCTGAAACACTCCAACCAGTTTTTGTTTTTTTTCATTTTGGTAAATTCAATTTATCAAAAAGTATTCCTCCAACTTGTTTAGGAGAATTAATATTAAACTCTTCCTTTGAGATTTCATAAATTAATTTTTCATATTTTAGAGCCTCATTTTCAAAAATAGTTCATAATTCTTTCAATCTATCTCTTGAAATTTTAACACCAGTTATTTCCATATTTTTCAATATTTCTATAAAAGGTAAATCCATTTCATCTAATATTTTTGTTTCTACTTCAGATAATTCTTGTTCACAAAATAATTGGTAAGTTATATAAACATCTTCTCCAGAGTATTTAGAAGCTAGTTCTAAATCTACTTGAGAAAAATTATCTAGTTTATTTTTTTTAACCAAATCATCAAAACTTAACATTTCATATCATAACTTTCTATCTGCTAATTTTTCAAGAGATAATCACCTCACTCCAGGATTTTGAATATATTCTCAAAGCAAAGTATCATAAATTTTAGCTGACATATTTTATAGTTATTAATATTTTTAACTTATTATATTTAAAACACAAAAAAAAGCTAAAAATTATTTAG
>CAZSQW010000103.1:0-562 GCA_964609055.1 uncultured Candidatus Peribacteria bacterium | reverse complement strand
ATAAAAAACAGAAAGCTAAAATCTTTATTATTTAGATAAAAAACAGAAAGCTAAAATCTTTATTATTTAGATAAAAAACAGAAAGCTAAAGCATTCTGTTGATATGTGGGAAGATACTTTCAATTTCATGTTTTATATGATTTTCTAAAGTATAATTTATAGCTTTCTCATAATGTTCATCATTATTCAAAAATGTCTTACTAAATCATTTTGCCCATATTTTATTTCATTTTCAATCTCATAATTTTGATATTTTTTTTAATCTTAAGTATTCAAAAGAAACTCATCATTTTATTTCTCAAATAAATTTTGATAATTTTTCATCATCATACATAATAATTAAATGAATATGGTCAGATAAAACATTAAGAGTGAAATTTTTAATTCATTTATTTTCAATTTTCTGTGAAATCAGCTTATACATTAAAACCCTATCTTCAAATTCTAAAAAATATCATTCATTTTTCTCTACTTTATACAATTTCATTCTTTCACTATATCTACTATTATGAGTAACCCAAGTTATGAAATATTGTTTAAGCATATTTTTTTGTTATATTAT
>CAZSQW010000102.1:0-2829 GCA_964609055.1 uncultured Candidatus Peribacteria bacterium | reverse complement strand
TAGAGCTTTCTAATAGTGGATTATCCACTATAGATAGCTCTTTTTTAGTATCTATGAAAAGTTCAAACCTAGCTTTTTTAATAATTTCTGTTTTTAACTCATTATTTCATCTAAAATAGCTTTTATAAAGGCTTCCTACTAGTTCAAACCAACTTTTAGTCTTTTCTAAAAAATTAATATAAAATTTTCAATATTTACTAAAGCTTGTTATTTAGTTATCATAAAACTATTTTATTAACTTACTATTAAAAGCCTCTTCAAATTCATTTTCTAAATCTTTATTATAAAAAGGTAGTCATATTATTTTATAATCTTCTAAATCTAATTTTAAAATTTTATCTTCACTAAATTTATAATTATCTTCTATTTGTAATAAAAAATCTTGCTTCCATTTATCATTTTCTAATAAGTTGTCTCATTTAGGTTCAATAAACACTTGATAAGTTAAAGGTTTTTTAGTTTCTTTTTCTTTCATAAATAATACAAAATCAGGTTCAAATCTATTTCAATCATCAAAAGAATATATGGCAAAATGTCTTTCACTTCTAAGTAAATAAATATCAGTGTATTTTTTTTCTAATTCTTGTTTTTTCTTTTCAAATAAATTTATAAAATCTTTTTCTTCACTAGTTACATTAATTTCTTCAAATACAAACCAATTTTTATTTTTAGTAAATCACTGTGTTCATAAATCAACTTTTATATATTTATCTACAAAAACCTCTTTTACTTTTTTAGCTTCAAACACTTTTGTTCATTCATATTTTATTTCTTGTTTTTTTATTTCTCATTCTAAACTACTTAATAAGCTAGAAACTACTTTTAGTTTATTATCTATTCAAATATTATTTAAAACCTCTCTAGTACTAAATAAATCAATAATTTTAGCACTTAGATATTTATCACTAGTTATAAATTCTTCTATACTTTTTAATCATCAAATATATTTTTTTAAATTATCAAATCTATAAAAATCATTTCTTGCAATAGCTTTTAAAATTATTTTTTTATCTATATCTTTTATACGTAAACTTAAAGGTTCTTTTTCAATTTTAAAATTATTATCTTTTATAGATTTTCCATCTTCAAAAACTTTTATATCTCAAGATTTTCAAGAATACAAAGTAAATTCAAATCTTTCTTTTTTTAATCAAATTTTATCTAAACTATCTACATTATTATTATCTTTTATTTTTCTTTTATTTGTATAAATGACTCATTTATTATAAAAACTAGTTTTTTTAAAATCATCTTTTAATTTTAATTTAAAATCCTTCTTTTCTTTTTCATCAAGCATTCAAGTTTCAATCAAAGCTTGTCTAATTTCTGTAATATATAAATTATCAAAACTTGTATGATAATAAAAAGTTTCAAGTATTTTTAATTCTTCTTCGTCTTTTTTATCAAATTTTCTTTTATATTTATTTTCTCAAATACATTTATTACAAGTAAAAGGAAAATATCTAGCACCTCTTCAAATAAGTTGTGCTTCTGAAATAGTTTGAGGTCAAGGTACTATTTTTCAAGTTTTTTTATTTACTATATTACTTCTACTATTATAAAGCCTTACTATATCAAAAAGGTTTAAAACATCCCATCATTCATTTAGTTTTTGAACTGCAAAAATAGCTCTAATATTATTACTTTTATCTTCAAGTGTATTTAATAATATTTGATTTTTTGCAATATCTTTTTCTTCATTTGCACTTAAACAATTTTCTTCTCAAAAATCTTCTTTTAATTCATTAACTAAATCATTTAAACTTATTTTATTTTCTTTAAAAAAAATAAATGCCTTCATTATAATTTTACTATTTGAACTTTCTTTTATTTTTTCTAAATCTTTTTCTTCTATTTTTTTGATTAAATCTTTAAAGTTTTCTAAATTCTTTTTATTTTGTTCCTTAGTTTTTTGTGCTTTAAATAAAATAACAGGTTTACAATATATTTTATTTTTTTCTGCTACTTTTAATCTATATTGACTTAAAATAAGAGCTTGTAATATTCTATCATTTTGCTCCATATCAGCTTTTAAAATATCAACTTCTTTAGAATATCAATCTAATCTAAAATCTTTTAAATCATATTTATATATTATTTTATCAATATATTTTTCAGCTATAAATTCATTTGCTAAATCAATAGTTGCTGTAAATTCTAAAAGTAAGTTCTCTTTATGAGAGTTTAAAATACTCATTACTGTATTTTCCCAAGAAGTTTTTTCTAATTGCTCTTTTACAAGTAATTTTCATTTTTTTGTAATTGAATTAATATGATGAGCTTCATCAGATAAAATAACTATTTTATTATCTTCAAAATCTTCATAACTTAATCAATCTTCTTTTATAGAATTTAAATCAGAATGTAAACCTTGTATAGTAGTAAATTTTATATTAATATAATCACTTTTTGTTTTAGAAAAATTACTTACTTCTTTTATTTTAACTATTTTTCAATCAAAATTTATTTTATTATTAAAAATATTTTTTGAATAATTATTATTCAAAAAGTTGTCTTTTGTTTTTTCTATAATATTTGTAGAATTTACAAAAAATAAAAAGTTTCTATATCACTTTTCATAAAGTTCCAAAATCAAACTAGCCATCACAAAAGTTTTTCAACTTCAAGTTGCCATATTTAAAAGCAAATGAATAGGTGTTTGTTTTTTAGGATAATCACTAAAATAATATCAAAATCTAGCCAAAGCCTCTTTTTGATATTCTCTCATTTCAAATTTTGAATTAAGATTTTTAGTAATATATAAAGGTATATTTTTATAATTAGCTAAAAATCACATTTCAGATGCATTATTTAGTTTTTGATATAGGA
>CAZSQW010000101.1:0-2876 GCA_964609055.1 uncultured Candidatus Peribacteria bacterium | reverse complement strand
AATAGCAAAAAGAGCAACTAATCCAGCTATTGAAATAATTGCATTTGTTGTCATTCAAGCATTTTGTACTAAATCTGTCATTTTAAAAAAGTATTATTAATAATTATCAGTTAAAGAATGAATACATTCTTTTGAATTTAATTCTATTGCAATATCAAGTCTCTTATTTAAAGATTTTAAAAGTTTTTTATCACTATCTATAAAATCTCATTGAATTGCAGCACAATAATATTTAAATTTTAATCATTTAGAATTTATTCTTTCTTTAAGTAATTGATTTAAATGAATTGCACCTTTAATAGTTGTTTCTTCTAAAATAACAAGTAATGTATCATTTCTGTACAAAAATACTGTATCAGTTAATCTTAAATATTTTAAAAGAAATTTTTCAAAATCATCAATATCACTTTTACCTTTTAATTTAAAAAGCATTGCTGTAAAACGAGATTCATATTCTATTGTTTCAAATTTTAATTTTTCAAAAAGTTCAAAAAATTGAATCATATTATGTACATATTTTTGCATATTCATATATTATTAAATATTATAATTAATATACTATATATTTTTATAAAAAACAAAAAAACTATAATTAATTATAGTTTTAAATAAAAATAAACCCTTGTTTTAAAAATATTTTATTTTTTAATATAATTTTAGTATTTTCTAAAAATAAAAATTCTATATAATTTAAAAGAATTATAAGCAAACTAGTTATTTCTCTAAAATTTCCATAACTTCTTCAAAAACTTCTTCTGGAGTTTTATTACTTGTATCTATTATATTATCACAATATTTTTCTGCTTCTACTACTTCTATTTTTAAACTTTTTTCTCTTTTTTGAAATTCTTCTTCACTCATTTTAGCTCATCTAGTAGTAATTCTTTCAGCAAATTTTTCTGGTGATAAACTTAAAAAAATTGTAGTAATATGTTCTTTTAACTGAGAATTATTTTTATAAATATTTTTCAAACCCTGCATATCAATTTCTTTCATTATTTTTTTTCAATTTTTTATTCAATTTTCTACATCTGCAAGTCTTGTTCAGTAATATGCATGATTATGCACATATTCATATTCTAAAAATTCATCATTTTCAATTTTATTTTTAAAATCTTCTTCACTAATAAAATTATAAATATCTCAATTTATTTCTCATTCTCTCATTTCCCTTGTGACATAGGATTTTATAAACTCCAAATCAGAAACATTAGCTTTTTCAAGTTTTTTTCTAAGAGTCCCTTTCCCTGCTCACGAAGTTCACATTATTAAATATAAATGTCCTTTATTTTTCATATGTTTTTATAAATAAATATTCTTTTTTAGCATAATAATCAAAAAAATATTTTTTCAAATAAATTCTTTTACTCAAAAACTCTCCACTCATTAATATCTAATTTTTCTCAATTTTGAAGAAAAATAATTTCATCTTTATAATCAATAATTTTTTCTTCTAAAACTTTTCCTGAATAAATATTTTCTAATTTTATATTCTTTCAAATATTTTGTTTAACTAAATCTATTTGTTTAGAAATTAAATAGATTATTTTATCTGTATAAGTTTGCCCTTTTTTTGCATTTTCTCAAAAATATTTTTTTGTTTCTTCTATTGTAGATATAAAATTTTGTACATCTTTTTGTTCAACAAATTTATTAAATTTAGTAGAAGTTTCCATAAAAGCTTTATGTACTTCCAAAATTTCTTTATTATACATTTGAATATCTGAATAAAGTCAAGGATTTTGATGCATATATCTGGCTACTGAAGAAATTTTTAATTTATAAATTGGACTTACAAAATCAAGAGATTTTTTAATATCTACTCATAATTTTCTCATTGTTTCACCAAAAACAAAAATATCATAATGAGTCAATCATTGAACAACTGCCATCATTCTATCATGCTCTTTTGCAGATGTTTCCAAAACTTTTGCACTAGATTTTCTCAAAAAATCAACCAAAAATTTATATCTAAAATCTTCTCTATCTTTTTCCTGAGCAGTTAAAACAAAAATTTGTCCAGCAATTGAGCTAATAAAAGGACCAAACATTGGATGAGTTGGAATAACTAAAACATTTTCTGGAGAATATTTTTTCAAAGTCTTACTAGAAAAATCCTTAATTGAACAAACATCTAAAACTACTGAATTTTGTTTTAAATAAGGAGCTACTTGTTTTATAGTTTCTTCCATAAAAGCTATTGGTACAGCAAAAACTGTAATATCAGCATTTTTAACAGACTCTATATTATCAGTATAAAAAGAAATATTTAATTTTTTAGAAAGTTTTTCTCACTTTTGATTATTTCTTCAAGTAACAGTTAAATTTATATTACTTAAAAAATGTTTTAGCAAAAATTCTGCTATCCATTTTCAAAATCAATCAGTTCATCATATTATTGTAATATTTTGTTTTATCATCTTATTTTTTCACTAATACTTTAAAAATAAATACAAAAATTGCATTCCATAATCTTTTTAATCTTACTAATTTTTGTGGTCAAGTAACTAATCTATAAAGCCATTCGAAACCTATTGCTCTCCAAAATTTTGGAGCTCTTTTTTGAAAACCTGTAAAATAGTCAAAACTTGAACCTATACCTAATCATAGCTTTATATTATAACATTTTTCCATAATTTCAGCTACTGCTTGTTCTTGTTTTTTCATTCCCAAAGTTGCAAATAAAATTTTTGAATCAGAATTTTTTATTTGTTCAATAATATCATCCTTATCTTCTGACCTATAAATAAAAAAATCAAAATTTAACTTTGGAAATTTTTTAAGTAAATCTTCTCTAAAAGTTGATTGAGCTTTTACTTTTGCTAAATCTTTTGGATAATAAGGATCAATAATTGTAATTTTAATATTTTCTTTTT
>CAZSQW010000100.1:0-2938 GCA_964609055.1 uncultured Candidatus Peribacteria bacterium | reverse complement strand
AAATTAAATTCACCTCTTGATATGCACCTACATTTGAGGGATAAAGAAATGCTAGAAGTTGTTGCTCCATTAACTGCTAAAACTTTTAGTTGAGCAATTATTATGCCAAATTTAGTTCCTCCAGTTAAAACTGTTGAAGATGTTAGAAGTTATAAAGAAAGAATTTTAAAAGCTTGTTCTTGAGAAAAATTCAATCCATTTATGACAGTATTTTTTCATGAAGAATTAACAAGAGAAAATTTAGAAGAATTATCTTCTGAAATTTTATCTATTAAATTATATCCTGCTGGAATTACTACAAATTCTGAAGGATGAGCAAAAGATTTATTATCTAAAAAATCAAAAGAAGTTTTTCAAAATATGTCTGATTTAGGAATAATTTTGAATATTCATTGAGAAACTAATGATTTTGTAATGGATAGAGAGAAAAATTTTGTACCAATTTATGAAAGTTTAGCTCAAGAATTTCCAAAATTAAAAATAATTATGGAACATATTACAACAAAAGAATCTGCTGATTTGGTTGTGAAATATGATAATTTATATGCAACAATCACACTTCACCATTTATATATCACTCTTGATAATGTTGCTGGTGGAATGTTAGAACCTCATAATTTCTGTAAACCAATTGCTAAAAGACCAGAAGACAGAGATGCACTTTTAGAACTTGCTCTTTCTTGAAATCCAAAAGTAATGTTTGGAAGTGATTCAGCTCCTCATCCTCAAAATGCAAAAGAATGTTCACATTGTTCAGCAGGAGTTTTCACTTCTCCAATAGCATTACAACTTTTAGTACAACTTTTTGATAAAAATGATAGTTTAGATAATTTAGAAAATTTTTTAACTAATAATGCTATAAATATTTACAACTTGTCAACAGAGGGCTTTAGCCCTTTGAGAGAAATTCCTAAAAAAGAAATAACTTTAGAAAAAAAAGAATTTATAATTCCTAAAAAGTATAATGAAGTAGTTCCATTTATGAATGGAGAAAAAATTGAGTGGAGTATAATTTAATTTTAACAAGAAACTTATGACAAATATAAAAATAAACTTTTTATGAACAAAATTTGAATCTCCTGTTTTTAATGCAAGTGGGCCAGCTTGTACAACTATGAAAGAATTAGAAAAATTATGAAATAGTGAAAGTTGTGCAATAATGATGAAAAGTGCAACTTATGAACCAAGAGAAGGAAATCCAGAACCTAGATATATAGATTTAGAAATGGGTTCAATAAATAGTATGGGACTTCCAAATTTATGATACAAAAAATATATTGAATTTGCATCAATTCTAAAAGAAAAATATAATAAACCTGTTTTTACTTCTGTTTCTTGAATGTGTATGTGAGATTTTCCAAAAATGGTAAAAGAATTTCAAGAAAATTCTACAGTTGATTTTATTGAAGTAAATTTATCTTGTCCAAATGTTATTTGAAAACCTCAAATTGCTTATGATTTTGAAGCAACTGAAAATATATTATGCTTAGTTGAAAATTTATGAAATAAACCAATTGGACTAAAATTACCTCCATACTTTGATCCAATTCATACAAATCAAGTAGCTGAAATAATAGCAAAACATCCCAAAATTAAATTTTTAACTTGTATAAATTCAGTAGGAAATACTCTTTTTATCAATCCAGAAAAAGAAGAAGTTGTTATTAAACCAAAAGGTGGTTTTGGTGGTTTAGGTTGAGAATATGTTAAACCAATAGCATTAGCAAATGTTAGAGCTTTTTATAAGATACTTGGTGATAGTGTGAAAATTATTGGAGTATGATGAATTTATACTTGAAAAGATGTATTTGAATTTTTATTAGCTTGAGCTAGTTTAGTACAATTATGAACAAGTTTTGCTCAACAATGAGCAGGGATATTTGAAAAAATAAATTCTGAATTAAAATATTATTTAGAAGAAAGATGATATAAAAATGCTGAAGATGCTATTTGAAAATTAAAAGAACTTTAAAAAATAGCTTCAAAAAAATTATAACTAAAAATTAACATGAAAAAATTACCATTCAAAGATATACTACATACAAAACAATTCAATAGAGAAAATCTAGATTTGATTTTTGATACAGCTTTTGATATGGAAAAATTCATAACTTGAGAGAATAGATGAAAACCATTAGATTGAAAAATAATGGCATCAATGTTTTATGAACCTAGTACTAGAACTAGATTATCTCATGAATCTGCTATGCAAAGATTATGATGATCTGTAATTACAGTTTCTGATTCTGAAGCTTCAAGTATTTCAAAATGAGAAACACTTGAAGATAATGCAAAAATGATGGCAATTTATGCTGATATTATTGTAATGAGGCATCCAGAAGCATATTCAGTTAAAACTACAGCATCAGCTATTTCTAAACCTGTAATTAATGCAGGGGATTGACCTCACCAACATCCTACACAAGCCTTACTTGATGTTTATACAATTTTAAAAGAAAGATGAACTCTTGATAATCTAAAAATTGCTTTAGTTTGAGATTTAAAATATGGAAGAACAACTCATTCATTAGTGTTTTTAATGTGATTATTTGATAACATAGAGTTTACTTTTATCAGTCCAGAGTGATTAGAAATGCCAGAAAAAGTTATAAAATTTTTAGATGAAAAAAATATTAAATATTCTGAAACTACAGATTATAAAAAATGAATAAAAAATCATGATGTTTTATATGTAACAAGAATTCAAAAAGAAAGATTTCCAGATTTATTATACTATAATAAAATAAAAGATGATTTTATTTTAGATTTAGAAATATTAGATTGAAACAAAGATATAACAATAATGCATCCTCTTCCAAGAGTTAATGAAGTAGCTATTGAAGTAGATAATTTACCAAATTGTGCATTTTTTAGACAAGCTCAAAATGCAGTTCCAGTTAGAATGGCTTTATTATATTTATTATTAAAATAAAAATTT
>CAZSQW010000099.1:0-2940 GCA_964609055.1 uncultured Candidatus Peribacteria bacterium | reverse complement strand
TTAAAATTAATTAATCTTATTTTAGCATATTTTATAATTTTGAGCAAAAAATCACTTAAATATTATTAATTTTTATAATTGATCTAAATCAATATAATCATCCATTCTAATACTCCATACAAATTCATCAACATGACTTACTAAAATCATAGTTCATTTATAATCAGCTAGAGCATCAGCTATTACTGGAATATGTCTAAAATTAATATGATTAGTTGGTTCATCTAAAATCAAAAGTCCTGGTTTTTGAAATACAAGTGCACAAAATGCAACTAAACCTTTTTGACCTTCTGAAATATGCCCAACTTGTGCTTTCATTAATTCTCAGTCAATTAAAAATCTAGCAGCTTGACTTCTAAATTCTTGTTCTGTTAATCCTGGACCTGATTTTCTAAGTTCATCATAAACAGTTGCTTCAAAATCTAAATTATGAAAATCTTGAGTATAATAACCAATTTTTACATTTTCTCAAATAGTTACTCATTTAGCTTCTCATCTAGCTAATGCATTTAGAAATGTTGATTTTCACATTCAGTTAGGAGCAGAAAGTAAAACATGAGTATCTTTTCTTAATTGTTTATCTACTTTTTTATAAGTCATTTCATTATTTTCTACTACTCAAATTTCAGCTATATCAAGAATTACTCAACTAATATCTTCTTGAACATCTATTGTAAAAGGAGCTATTGCTTTATCTTCTTTTCTTTTATCACCCATTTCTTCTTTCATTCTTTCAGCATCAGCTTTCATTTTCTTAGCTACTGCTCTTAATTTTCAACCTTTGTGTGCAAAAACATTTGATTGATCCATTTTATCTTGAGCTTCTTTTTTTAGTCTTGCATTTTTCATATTTTCTTTTTCAATTTTTTTTGAAACTTGCTCAACTACATCATAATAATTACCTACATATTGTTCTACAATTTTTGTATGTACATCAAGATATAATACTCAATCTGTAAATGAATTTAAAAATTCTGCATCATGAGAAATAACTAAAACAGTATTAGTATAACTTTTTAAAAAGTCTTCCAAATGATAAATTCAATCTTTATCTAAATTATTAGTTGGTTCATCTAAAAGTAAAATATCTGGTTTTTGGATTAGTGCAGCAGCAAGTAGAAGTCTAGCTTGTTGTCCACCAGAAAATTTATCAATAATTTTTTCTAAGTCAGTAGTAAGATTTACAGCTCTCAAAACTTCCATTATTTCTTTATCAATATTTTCTCATTCTAGAGGTTTTTTATATTTTCTAAAATATTCTTGAACTGTTAGATTTTTATCTTCTTTAGGCATTACTTGAAAAGCAATAGCAATAGTAGCTCCATCAGGAGTATGAACTTTACCTATTTTTGGTTCAATCTCTTTTGTGATAAGTTTAAAAATAGTAGATTTCCCAGCACCATTTTGCCCCATTATTGTAATTTTTTTACCTTTTCTTATATTAAATGTAACATCTTCCAAAATTAATTTTGGATGTACATATTCAAAAAAAACACTTTCAAATTTTATAACTGTTTCATTATTAGAAGCCATATTTTTATATTAAAAATTAATTAATTATATTGTATAGAAAAATAGTTTTTTGCAAGAAAAAAGCTAGAAAATCTAGCTTTTTTTAACTTATTATTTCAAAGAAATCTATATTTTGGTGCATTGCACAGTTTACAATTTTTAGGGCTCAAACATCATTATTTGCTGTTAATCATATTTCTTTTCTAAAATCTTCTATCAAAATACTTAATTCTTTTTCAATTTCTTCTCTATTATCAGAAGATTTACTATTATAAACTATTTCTATTTCATATCTTTTTCAGTATTGATATTTATCTATATCAATACTGATTTTTTGTCATTTGAAAATATATTCATATTTTTCTCTGTAAGTATCTATAAAACAAATTCAAATAACATCATCAGTAGTTATATTAAATTGTTTAATTTTTTCATTAATTTCATCTTCATTATCATATTCTTCACAAGATTCTAATCATAATTCTGGATTATATTTACAAATTTTAAGTTCATAAATTCAATTTCTAAGTCTTAAATAATATTTATTTTTAACTAAAATTAAATCTTTATCTAGATAATAATCTTTTAAATTAACTTCTTCTAAAAACTCAGTTTTATTTTTTATTATCTCATAATCTTCTGGAGTAAGATTATATTTTTTTTCAATTTCTATTTGCATTGTTATTTTACTTTTGGTATATAATCTATTAAATCTGTTGTTTTATCAATTTCATATGCATCAGTTCCCTCTTTTCATATTTTTACAAAAGAGATTCAAGCCATTTTTGCAATGTTCCTGTCAAATTCATCATCTCAAATATAAATTGTTTTATTAATAAAATTTTGATCTTCACTTACTAAATCAAAAACTTCAATATGTTTTTTTCATTTCTCTCTTATTGTACTACCAAAAACTATATCAAAATATCAATATAGTTGTTCTGTTTTTAAAAATTCTTTCAAATCTTCATCATCTGATCTAGATGAAAGAAATAAAGTATAATTTTCACTTAAGTTTTTTAACATTTCAGGAATACCATCAAATAGTTCTTTTGTTTTTGTATCTATCAAAGTTCCATCAAAATCAAATATTATATATTTTTTAATCATTTGTTTTTTTTACACTAATAATATAATTATTCACTTCTTCTCTATTACATTGTTTTTCAAATTCTTTACCCATATTTGGATCAAAAGAAATATTTGTACAATATTCTATATTTTCTGAAACATTATTTGAATATAAAAAAGCATCTTGTTCAACTGGTAATCCTAAAAATGCAAAAAATAATATTACTTCCATAAATATAATAATTAATTTATAATATTTTAATATAAATATATATTATAAGTTTTTAACAATTTGTAAAGCTAAAATGTTAAAAACTTTATTTTTTAGAATTGAATTTTTATTTTTTTTATATATAG
>CAZSQW010000098.1:0-2965 GCA_964609055.1 uncultured Candidatus Peribacteria bacterium | reverse complement strand
CTTGTTTTCAAAAAAATTGCTCTACAATAAAATCAATATTTTTTAAAATAAGAGGAGTTATTATCATAGAAATAATTATAATAACTATTAAAACTTGTCATAATTCTGTATTAAGTAGCTGTTTTGAAATAGCTAAATCAAAAATAACTAAACCAAATTCTCAAAATTGAAATAATGTTAAAGCTGTTTTTAAAGATACTTTTTTATTATTTCAAAATTTTATAATAAAGAAAATAACAATTATTTTTATAAATATTAAAATACCTAAAAGTAAGAAAATAATTGATAAATTGTCTAAAATAATATCAAATTTTAACTGCATTCAAATAGTTATAAAGAAAAAACCTAAAAATAAATCTCTAAAAGGTATTAGATCAGCCTCTACTTTGTGTTTATAATAAGTTTCTGCAATCATAAGACCTGCAATAAAAGCTCAAAGAGAATAGCTAAATCACATTAAATGAGATAAATAAGATATTCAAATTATTATAAATAATATAAATCAAATAAAAATTTCATTTGACTTAGTTTTTGAAACATTATATAAAAGACTTGATAATAAATATTTTCAAATTAACCATAATCATAAAAATAATATTACTGCTTTTAGTGCTGTTAATAACAATAATTCTCAAATATTAGCTGTTTTTACTGATACAATTGTAATAAAAAGTAATATAGGAATTACTGCTAAATCTTGAAAAATTAAAATTCAAGCTGACTTTTGTCAATAATCTTTTTTTATTTCTCAAGACTCAGATAGTGTTTTTAATACAATAGCAGTAGAAGAAAGTGTTAATCAAAAAGAAATAATTAAAGAAGTAATATAATCTAATCAAAAAATATAAAATCAAATTAAATAGAAAAAAATAGAAGTTATTACAAATTGTAATAATCAATAAACAAAAACATATTTTTTCATTTTAAATAGAGTTTTTACTGAAAATTCTAATCAAATTGTAAACATTAAAAATACAATTCAAAACTCTGCAATGATTTTTAAACTTTCATTTGAAACTGTTGTATGTAATCAAAATATATAACTTAAAAGTGTTCATGTAAAAATATACCCTATAATTGTAGGCATATTTAATTTATTTAATATAATATTAAATATTGTTGCTAAAAAAAAACCTGCTATAATTATTTCTAAAATCATTTTAATTTATAAATATTATTATTTTATACTTTTAGCTTTTTCTAATTGATTATCAATCTTATCTTTTTTGAATTTTTCAAAATCAAAATCCAATTTAATATCAACAGGAATCCCTATTTTATTAATTCAAGTTTGAGATTTTCATGTAAACCATTCAGCTATAGTATATTTAAAACTTGAACCATCAGAATAACTTTTAATAGTTTGTACTGATCATTTTCAATATGACTGTTCTCAAATAATTGTAGCTTTTGGAAAATAATCTTTTAAAGTTCATACAAAAATTTCCGATGCTGATGCTGAACCTGAATTTTGTAAAATTACAATTTTATATTTTGAAAAATCAATTATTTTATATCATTTAGAATAATAATTTTTATTTCTTCATAGATGTTTTACAACTGCTGTTTTTTCTCATTTTGGAATAATATATCATAACATATCTGAGACTTCTTCCAAATATCCTCAAGGATTATTTCTTAAATCAAAAATAATTTTTTTAATTTTTGTTTCTTTTTTTAATTTTTCTAAACTTTCTTTGAATTCTGAACTTACATTATTTCAAAAATTAGCTATCTTAATATAATAAGTAGAAGAATTAATTTTTTTATATTCTATATTTTTTATAATAATTTTATCTCT
This sequence comes from uncultured Candidatus Peribacteria bacterium, assembly GCA_964609055.1. Taxonomy (GTDB): domain Bacteria; phylum Patescibacteriota; class Gracilibacteria; order BD1-5; family UBA6164; genus CALLPO01. Next base: position 1,164 of record CAZSQW010000098.1, on the reverse strand, counting down.
TATTACATTTATAATTATTGTTTTTCAATTTCTTAAAATAGTTAATTCTACTTTTGTTCATTTTGGTCATTTAATCCAAGAAATTGATTCACTTAGAGAAGTTGTCTCAAGTATTTTTTTCCCATCAACATTTATTATAATATCTCATCATTGTAATCCTGCTTTTTCTGATGGTGAATTTGGTATTGGAGAAATAATTTTTAAAATTCAAGGTTTTTCCATTTCTACATAGCTTCAAATTCATTCAAATGTTCAATTTAATGATTCCATAAAATCTTTATTTTCTATTGCTGGAAAATATACAGTAAATTTATCTCAAGAACCATTAGCAAGTCATTTTGTTGCTCATTCTAATAATTGAATATCTGAAATTTTATTTTTGTGAAAATGTTGTGTTTTTATTATTTTATAAACATCTTCAAATATTTTTTGTTTTTTAATTAATAATTCAGAATTTTCTTCTGATTTTTTTAAGAAATCTAAATTATTTATTTCTATTTTTTTATCTATTTTTTGTTGAGAATTTTCTTTTTTATTCAAAACTTTTTTAAGATATACTAAGTCATTAATAGTTGCTTTTCTTCATTTAAGATATTTAATTTGAGAAGCTTGAACTAAATTAGTATCAAATAATCACTCAGCTAATTTATATAATTTATAAGCTGAAAGTGTAGAATTTCAATTAATTTTAAAAGATTTATTAGGAAGTAAATCAACATAAACTAATTTTTGTAAATTTTTATATAATTCAGAATTTTTTTCTATTCAAACAATATTTAATTTAATATATTTATATGATTTTGGAATTTGTCATTCATAATAACTAACAAAACTTCAAAATACATTTTTAAGTTTTATAGGAGTTTTGTCTATTTTTTTTATATTAAATCAAATTTCATTTTCTACAATTAATTTATCTATGAATAATTCAGCTTGTTTTTCATATTCTAGATTTTTAGTTACCACATTTTCTAATTTTGTACTTGTTTTAAAAAAAGTTGCATATGAATTATTTAAACTAAATATAAAAAATATTGCTACTAATATTTTTGTTGTTTTCCCCATTTTTTTTTATTTTAAATTTTAATATATTTGTATTATATTTATAAATTTTTAAAAGCTAATTTTTTTTAGATATTTTAGAATGTTTTTTATTTTACTTAA
>CAZSQW010000097.1:0-2971 GCA_964609055.1 uncultured Candidatus Peribacteria bacterium | reverse complement strand
ACAAATTTCACATCAACAATTTCTGATGAAAGATGAGAGGAATTAACTTATAATAAAACAAAAATTTCTGATTTTGTGAAAAAGGGAAGTTTTGCAAATGTAATAGTAAATTTATGGCTAAAAAAAGATTTACCCTCTTATTGAGAAGATTTTATTAACAGTATTTTAATAATTTTAGCAGACCATTGACCAGCAGTTGCAGGAGCTACAAATGCAATAATTACAGCAAGAGCTTGAAATGATTTAAAGTCTAGTCTAATTGCAGGACTTACAACTATTTGACCAAAGTTTGGTTGAGCAATAGATTGAGCAGCAAAATATTTTTTCTACTGAGTAAAAGACTGAATTTCAGAAAAAGATTTTGTAAAATCTATGAAAAAATCTTGAATAAATATTCCTTGAATTGGACATAAAGTAAAATCAAAATTTAATCCAGATAAAAGATGTGAAATTTTATTAGAATTATCTAAGAATTTTCCAATAAAAAAACATTTAAATTTTGCATTAAATATAGAACAAATTACTTTAGAAAAAAAATCAAATTTAATTTTGAATGTAGACTGATTAATAGCAGCTTTACTTTTAGATTTATTTACTGATTTAGGATTATCAGAAGGAGAAATTTTAGAATATATTGATGCAGGAATATTTAATGCATTTTTTATATTAGCTAGAACAACAGGTTTTATAGGACATATTTTAGACCAAAAAAGATTAAAAGAATGACTTTTTAGAACACCTTGGGAAGATATATTGTATAATTAAAATCAAATAAAAAAAACTATGTACAAAATTAAATGACAAAAAGAACTTTCTGGAATTGTAAAAATTGGTGGAAGTAAAAATGCAGTTTTGCCTATTATTGCGGGGAGTTTACTTATAAAATGAAAAACTACTTTAATTAATGTACCAGAAATTGGTGATGTTTTTACTTTTCTTGATATTATAAAATGAATTGGAGTGAAAGTAGAATTTAAAAATCATATTTTAAAATTAGATTCTAGTGAATTAAAGCACACTGATTTTGATTTGGAAAAAATGAAAAAAATTAGAGTAAGTATTTTACTTCTTGCTCCACTTCTTCAAAGACTTTGAAAAATTTCTATCCCAACTCCAGGAGGTTGTAATTTATGAAAAAGACCTATTGATGACCATATAAAATGACTTGAAAATATTGGTTATAAAGCTATTACTAATTTTGAATCTATTGATTTAGAAGGTATTGCTTCTTCTTGAGATATGGAAGTTAGTGCAGGTTTTTGAGTAACTGTTACAGAAAATTTATTAGTTGCAAATGTTTTAAGGAATGGAACTACAACTATTAGATTAGCAGCTATTGAACCTCACGTTATGAATTTGGTAGATTTTTTGAGAAAAGCTGGTGCTGATATTTCTATCAGATATGATCATACAATTATTGTAAAATGATTAGAAAAATTGAAAAATGAAGTTTCTGATTTTGCAATAGTTTCTGATTATATTCAGTCAGGAAGTTATATGGTGATTGCAGCAATGTGTGCTAAAGATTATATTGATATAGAAAATGCAAGAGTAGAAGATTTATTTTTCTTTATTCAAAAAATAAGAGAAATGTGAGTTAAAATTGATATTTTGAAAAATGATAAAGTTAGAGTTTATAGAACAAAAAAACTAAAACCTGTAAATATTCAAACAAATATTTTTCCAGGATTTCCAACAGATTTACAATCTCCATTTGCAATACTTATGACTCAAACTGAATGAATTTCAAAAATTCATGAAGTACTTTTTGAATGAAGATTAGGTTGGTTAGTAGAGCTTGAAAAAATGTGATTAAATATGAAAATACTAAATCCTCATGAAGCAGAAATTACTGGATGAGTAGAATTTAGATGAACTAGTGTTGAAAGTTGGGATTTAAGAGCAGGTTGTGCAGTAGCTATTGCAGGTCTTATGGCTAGCTGAGAAACTCTTGTAACTAATAATGTTTATATAAAAAGAGGTTATGAAGATTTTATAGAAAATTTACAAATGCTTTGAGCAGATATAGAAGAGATTAATTAATTTTAATCTTTTTTTTGCTTTTTATTAAATAATAATTAATATATAAATATATTTTATAAAGTAAAATTATATTTATGAATCATACAATCACAACAACTATATGAAGTTATTATTATTCTTTTTTAGATAAAGAAGCAAAAACTAAAAAAATAACAAAAAAATCTATAATAGAAAAAGGTTTAGAATATTATAAAAAATATGAATTAGAAAAACAAGTACAAAAATGATTTGAATCAAGAAAAAATGAATATAGTGAAATTAATTCTAATTTCAGAGAATTACAATTTAATTCAATAAAAGATTAAAAATGATTTTAGAAAAATATGATGTAGTATTAGTTAATTTAAATCCAAGAAAATGACATACTCAATCAGGAATTAGACCTTGTGTAATTATTCAAAGTAATCTTTTTAATAAATATTCTTCTACAGTTTTAGTAGTTCCTTTAACAAAAATTGAAAAAGATATTTTCCCAAGTGAATTTTGGATAATCCCTACTAAAAGTAATTGATTAGATTTTAAATCAAGGTTTTTATGAAGCCAAATAATAACAGTTGATAAAAACTTTATTATTGAAAAAAAATGAAAATTAGAACCAAAATATTATGAAGATATTTTTGAAGCAATTAAAATATCTTTAGACTTAGAAAATAATTATTAAGAGATTAATTAATTTTAATCTTTTTTTTGATTTTTTATGAAAATTAAATAATATGAAAGTATTAATTTCTAATATAAAAATATGGCTGTAATTAGTGTAGAAGTTTCAGATACAATTGCTAAAAAAGTTAACTATAAAGTTATTTCAATTGATACTTTATATAGTTATGATAATAAATATTCTAATGATATAGTTGATTTTTGAAAAGAATGAGTTTGAAAAACAGAATTTTTAGAATACTTATCTAATAAATAAAAATGGTTAAAA
>CAZSQW010000096.1:1737-3076 GCA_964609055.1 uncultured Candidatus Peribacteria bacterium | reverse complement strand
AATGACAACAAATGCAATTATTTCAATAGCTGGATTAGTTGCTCTTTTTGCTATTTTAATAACTGAAAAGATAGATAAAACTATTATTTCTATATTAATAGCTGGAGCTTTAATTTTTTTACAAGTTTTTGTAGATTGAACTTGAGCTTGACATACTTCTCAAGAAGTAGCTTGAGAGTTTATTTACCATAATCTTGATATTTTTGCTTTTATTATTTGAATGATGATAATTGCTTGAATAGCCAAAGATTCCTGAATTTTTAATTATATTGCCTTAAGTATTGTAAAAAAAGTAAATTGACATCCTGTTAAATTATTTTTCATATTGTCATATATGGCTTTCTTTATGACAATATTTATAAGTAATATACCTACAATTATTATATTAGCTCCTCTTGTAGTTTTAATTACTAGAAAATTAGATATTCCTACAATTCCATATATTATTTGAATAATAACTTTTGCTAATTTAGGTTGAGCAGTAACACCAATTTCAGATCCTACTACTTATTATCAAGCTAGCACTTTATGATTAAGTTTTTTAGATGTAGTAAGTAATACTGGTCTTATAATGTTTACAGTAACTATTTCTTCAAGTATTTATCTTTATTTAGTATTTAGAAAAGATTTTAAACATAAGCCAGATTCAGAAGAATTAAAAAAAGTAAATCCACTAGAATATATTAAAGATAAAAGAGAAATGATAGTTTCTCTAATTATACTTTTTCTTGTTATACTTACTGTAGTTTTTAAAGAAATGATTGCTGAAAAAACTGGATTAAGATTAGATAATTGAAGTATTACACTTTTTTGAGCATTTTTAGCTGTTTTATTTTTAAGACAAAATGTTTCACATATACTTCAAACAAAAGTAGATTATTCAACTTTATTTTTCTTTGCAGGTTTATTTATAGTAGTTTGAGCACTAGAACATAATGGAGTTATTATTATGTTGGCAGATGAACTTGTAAAAATTACTTGAGATAGTGATGCTTTACTATTACTTATGCTAACAATGTGATCAGCTATATTATCAGTTTTTATAGATAATGTTCCTTATAATATTGCAATGGTTTGAACTTTAGAAAGTTTTAGAGATTCTTGAATAGTTACTTGAGCAACTTGGACAGCACTTGCTTGGGGACTTAATTCTTGTACATCAATAGGTTGAGCAGGTTCTCCAATATGAGCAGCTTGTAATGTAATTGCTTTGTGACAAGCAGAAAAAACTTGAGTAATAGTTAATTTTTTAAAATTTCTTATTATTTGAGTTCCACTTGTTTTGATTAATTCAGCAATTGCTTATGCTATTTTATATTTTAGATATTTAGTATAAAAA
>CAZSQW010000096.1:0-1637 GCA_964609055.1 uncultured Candidatus Peribacteria bacterium | reverse complement strand
ATCCCTAAGGACATTTGTACAAGTATTATATATTATTTGTATCTAAAAGTCAAATTTATTTTTAAGTTTAATTAAAATGCTTTCAAAAAAACTTACTAAATCATTACTTAGAACTACTGATAATTATATCAAAGCCTTAGAAAAATGAGGTATTTTAACTGTGTGAGATTTATTAAATCATTATCCTAGAGAATATGAGGATAGGACTAATGTTTTGGATAATTTTTCATTAATAAATATTAAAGAAAAAAATACTATTTTAGTAAAATTAGTAAGTATTAATGCAACTAAAACAGCTAATAATAAATTGCTTACAAAAGCTGTTTTGGAAGATAAAAATGGTTTTATGAGTGAAGCTGTTTGGTTTAATAGAAAGTATCTATCAAATCAACTAAGTGCATTTAGTTGAAGAAAAATTTTAGTTTCCTGAAAAGTAAAATATGCTTTTTGAAAAATTACATTTACTAGTCCAGAAGTGGAAACAGACTTATCAAAAATTTCTTGAGAAGTTGTACCTATTTATTCAGATATAAACTATATTCCTAGTAAATGGTTAATAGGGAAGATAGAATTATTAAAAAGTTTTATTTGAGACTATACAGAAGTTTTACCTGAAAATATTGTTAAAAAATATGATTTTATTTCAAAGGCAGAAGCAGTACATAAAATTCATTTTCCAAAAAATAATAATGATATAGAAGTAGCTAAATATAGACTAGCTTATGAAGAATTATTTAAAATAAATTATAAAGCAATTTCTAGTAAATATGAAAAATTCAGAACTTCAGCAGGGAAAAGTATAGCAATTTCAATGAACATAGATTTAATAAAAGAAATTTTAGAAAAATTACCTTTTGATTTAACTAATCATCAAAAAATTGCACTTTTTCAAATATTAAAAGATATGGAAAAACCTCATGCAATGGCTAGACTTTTGGAATGAGATGTTGGGACAGGGAAGACTGTAGTGGCTTTGATTGCTGTTATTCATGGGATTTTGGGTACTAGAAAACTTTGTTCTCCTTTGGAGAAAATAGCCCCCCCTAGCCCCCCTTTGGAGGGGGGAATAGTAAAGCCCCCCTTAGCCCCCCTTTGAGAGGGGGGAATAGTTCAAAATTACAGTATTAGAAAATGAGAATTAAAATCTCCTTGATATGTTTTTGAATTGGCTAAAAAATTTAGAAAAAATTTGACTATTTCAGAAGAAAAGTTATGGAATATTTTAAGACTTAAAAATCTTGAGAACTTAAAATTTAGAAGACAACATCCAATTTGAAGGTATATTGCTGATTTTTATTGTGAAGAATTAAATGTAATTATTGAATTAGATTGAAAAGTTCATGAAGTTGAAGTTCAAAAATGATATGATGAAGAAAGAGATAATTTGTTAAAAAAATATTGATTTAATATAATTAGATTAAAAAATGAAGAAATTTTAGAAAAAACAGAAAATGAAATAAAAAATAATTTATTACAAAAAATAAACAATATACCAAACAATTCCCCCCTCCAAAGGGGGGCTAGGGGGGGAGAAAATAGTGCAGAGAAAAAAGCTAGTGAGGGAGAAATTAATAGGGGAGAAAATATTCAAGTTTCAATTATGGCTCCAACTGAAATTCTTGCTAGACAGCATTTTC
>CAZSQW010000095.1:0-3104 GCA_964609055.1 uncultured Candidatus Peribacteria bacterium | reverse complement strand
TACTTCAAATAGTATAAATATTTACAGAACCATTTTTGAAAATTCTATTCAGAAATCATCTTTTTAAATCAATAAAATTAAATCTATGATAAAGTATTGTTTGTCTTTTTTTATAAATAATTCAACTTCAAAATAAAACTCTATTTTTTTCTAAAACCCAATATTTCACTTTAATAAACCAAATAACAAGAGGAATAAATATAATTGGAAAAATAAGTAAAATCATTGGAATAATTGTATTTACAATATCTTGTTTGGCTTCACTTAATTTTTCAGTATTAATTTCTTTTCAATTTAAAATATTATCTAATTTATCATGACTTTCAAAAACATTTTTGATATAATCTATATCTACAGAATTACTAAAAATTCAAGCTCAAGTTCATTTTGCAAAGTTTCATAATGCTTGTCATTGTGTTTTAGATTCAACTTGAACTTCTCAAGCAACATTTAGAAGTAATTTTCAAGTATTTGTAAATGGAAATTTTGTAGATTTTATTCATTTAATATGTCTAAAAAGAACATATTTTTTTGTTATAAAGAAAATTCAATTTTGAGTTTTAATATAATTTTTATAAATTTCTATTAAATATCTTTTTTTAGCAAAAAATATTTTTTTATAAGTAAATACTAAAATAGTTACTGGAAATAATATTATCATAAATAATACTCACAGAATGTTTGCTTTAACAAAATTCATAAAGTTAAAGTCTGTTTCAATATCTGATATTTTTTCCTCTTTTCTAATTCATACTTTAGCTAAAATTTGTTCTTCTAAACCTTTTGTTTTTTTGATATTTTCAAAAGTAATTGGTGTTCCTGAACCTATTGACCAAAATTTTACTGAACAAGTTCAAAACCATTTATCTATAAATGATTGTTTTATTTGAACTCCTGTAATTTTTTCTATTGTAAAACTGTTAAATTTAAGAGAAAATAATTCAAACTTTTTTTCTATTGTAGTTTTTCTAATATTATAATCTGTAAAAATTAATTTAATAATTCTTCAAGCTCAAATAATAATTATTATTGGAATTGCACTAATAAATTCTTCAGCTCATAAAAATAAAAGTGGGATAAAAAATAATAAAAGTGGAGACATTTCAAAAAGAGTTTTTAAAATATTCATTTTATAATGTCCTTCAAAGTCTTTATCAAAATCAAGAGGATCTTCTATTTTATCTTTAAATCAAATAAGAGAATTAGCAGATTTTATTTCTCCTTCAATAACATCTTTTTCACTCATTGTAATATGCTCTTTCAAATATCTGATATTTTCAATCATTTTTTCTCAATTCACCATATTTTTAAATTTAATCTTATTTGAAGCTCAGGATGAAGAAATTATTATATCATGTATACCAAATATTTTTGAAAAAAAACTTTGTGTATTCTCAACATCAGCCACAACTTCCATAGGAATAAATGCATAATGTTTACTTAAAAATCATTCATGATACCATATACTATCAGTGAAAATTTCATATCTTCTTCTGCTTAAATCAAGGTAAGTAATCACTATAAATGCAATAATTCAAATCAAAGTAATTGTTGGTAAAATATTTAAAATCCATAAATATTCTGATAATCCTCTAACAGAAATAATTCATATAAATATTAAATATACAAAAAATAATGTTCAAATTATTTTTCAAAATACTTCTCATATAATTCAAATCATATGTGGTTTTTCTGTTTGAACTAATTTCTCTTTTTGTAAATGAAAACCATTTTTTTGCATTCTAAGCCTAAATTCTTCATAAAGTTCCATAGTATTAGAAATATTTGAAAATCTTATTTTTGCTGATCAAGCTCAAGCAGTTTGAATATATAAATTACCTGTTTTAAATAATAAATGTTGCAGGAAAGGTAAACTTACTTTTACTTCAGTGATTTTATCAAGATTAATTTCAGTAGAATTATCACTTATCAAACTTCAATTATCAAAAATAATTTTTCTATCAGTAAGATTATATTTTTCTTTTTTCCATTTAATATTTTCCCAAGCAAAAAGCAAAACTACAATAGCAAATAATCCCAAAGTATAATTTGAAAACAAACTTCAAATTAATGCAATTACAGACAAAATTATAATTAATGGATTTGAAAAAAGAATAAAACTTATTTTGTTTGGTTTTAATTCTAAATCTGGTGATTTTTCAAAAATTATTTTTTCTTTTTTAATTTTCAAACTAGAATCAGAAATAACAAATTCTTCCCCACACTCTTTACATTTAGCTTTTCTCCCAAGTAATTCATCAGCTAAAATATATTCTTTATCACAATTAGAACATTTTGTTTTTATAGTCATATTATTTTATTAGTTTATAAAATTTAATTTATTATATATCACTTTCTATTTTTTTACAATTTTTATTATCAGTAAATCACAATTCTTTTGCTAGATTATCTAGTAATTCAATTCTAGTTGAATTTAATGGATGACTAGACATCATTTCCATAGCTGAATCTCAAATGTTATGTTCTTTTTCAAAAAATGGTTTAACACAAATTGGATTTATTTTATATTTTTTTAATATTTCTATTGCTAATTTATCAGCATTTAGCTCAGTATTTTTACTTAAATATTTTCATCAAATACTTACAATACTAGTATCTCAAATTCAAATATCAAATCATAATAATATCATAGTTAGCTGCAAAGGAATTTCAGTAGTAAAGGCTTTTAAAACATCTCTATTTTTAATATGGGCCATTTCATGAGCCATAACAAAAATTAATTCTTCCTGATTTTCTATACTATCTAAAAACCCTTGAGTAATATTTATATTCCCTCAAAGAAAAGCATAAGCATTTATCTCATCAGAATCTTTTAGGTAAAAATTATATTTTTTAAACTCTTCTATTTTATAATCAGTATATTTACTATAATCAAAATCTTGCTCAACAGCTATTTCTCAAAACCAGTCTTTTTCTGTTTCCAAATCAATATTTGCCAAAATAACTTTTGAAAAACCCAAAAAAACTAAGTAACTAAAAACCACAAATCACACAAAAATCAGGAGCATTTTAAATCCCCAATTAAAATCTGGATTAGTTGGTGAAGCCTCATTTGTTTCTATTGGTAAGTCTATTTTTTGCAT
>CAZSQW010000094.1:0-3209 GCA_964609055.1 uncultured Candidatus Peribacteria bacterium | reverse complement strand
GCAAATTCTGAATCTATTCATCTTAATTTTGCTTCTAATTTAATTAAATCTTCAGTAGATAAATTTTCTTCAGATTCTATATTTAATTCTGATTTAATATTTTCTCTTTGTTTTAAGACTTCATCTCTACTTTTTAATTCAGAAACTGCAATACTTGTATCTTGATGGATTGTAAGTCTTTTATTATTTTCTGTAAAAAATTCTCATAATTGTCCACTTCTAAAATAAACAACTCAATCTTTGGTTACTTGTTGAACTTCTGCTGGTAATAGTTGCCCAGCTGTTGTATTTAGATAAATTTCTTTATTAATTTTCTCTGTACCAAATTTAAAATCAAAAGTTAATGAACTCACTACTCAGTCCATAACATCTTCAATATTAACTTTAGCTTTTGTACAAAATTTAATTCTTACTTCCCTTGGTAAAGATAATAATTTATCATATTTAAATTGTTCTTCCATATTTTGAACTAATTTTTTTCTATCTATTAAAGACATTAATAAAGTATTAAATGTAATATGATCAAAATTAGTATTTTCTAATAAAAAGTTTTTTTTATCTTTTAAAAATTTATTTTCTCAATTTTCATTATCCTCAAAATATTCTTGTTTTTGTTTAGATATAAAATAAAAATAATTTTTTATTTTTATTTTTGTTTCTTCATCTTCAATATAAGAAAAAAACTCTTTCTTTTTATTTTGTATTCCAGTATTACCTATTTCTAAATTACTCATCTTTTTTATCTTTATTTAATATTATAATTAAATATTAACATAAATTATTTAATAAAACAAATATATAAACTTATAATTTGCAAATTAACTATTTTTAATATAAACTTAAAATAGTTAAATAAATAATAAAAATAAAATATGTTAGAAAAAGAAATAAAAATACTTGAAATTGATACTGAAAAACTATTCTCTGACTTAGAAATTCTATGAGCTAAAAAAACTTTTGATTGAATAATTCATGATGTATATTATGATTTTCCAGATTGAAAAAAATTAAAAATGGAAAAAAATAAAAGAATGTTTAGAATTAGAACTAAATGAGAGGAGCATATCTATACAATAAAGAGAAAAAGAACTAAAATGTGAGAAGATGAATGAGCTATAATTAAAGATGAACATGAAACTTCTATAACTAATATAGATAGTTTTCAAAGAGTTTTAGATAAGTATGGTATGACAAAAACTAGAGAAAAGAAAAAGCATAGAGTTAGTTATGCTTTAGCTGGTGCTGATTTTGACATTGATACTTATGAAGAAATCCCTACTTTTCTAGAAATAGAAGAAACTTCAAGAGAAAATATTAATTTTTGGATTAGAAAATTAAATCTTGAAAATCATGATATTTTATTAGGAGGTTCTAGAAAAATATTTAAACATTATTGAGTTAAATATCTTGATTTTGATTGGAAAGCTGAGAAATAACTTCATCAGTTTTAGTTGAATAGCTAATTGCAATAAAATTTATTTTATAAACTTGTGATAAAATAATAGAATGTAATCTTGATGCAAGATTTAAATCTATTTTTTTTTCTGTATAAATTCTATAAGATTCTTGCATATTTTTACAGATAGAAATTTTATTTTGTAATTCTGAACTTGATTCAGAATTATTATTTAGATGTTTCAGAGAAACATCTCTACATTTTTTTAGAAAAATATAATCATTGGCCTTAATATCAGTTTTATGAAAAGAATGTGGAATTAAAATAATTTCAGCATTATTTTCTAATAAATATTTTATTATTTCTATAATTTTTTCTTCAAAATTTTCTACATTATAATCTCTTAAAGATAATCATATTTTTTTTCAAGAAAGAGACAAGGGGCTAAAGCCACCTTGTTGAAAAATCTTTTCTATATTTTGTACATTTAATTTATCTATTTTAATATTTCATAAATTATATTTTGAATTAATATTTTTATTTTCACTATTATCAATTAAAGACATTTTTCTTTTTTGAGAATTTATTTTATCTAAAAAAACTGGATCATTTAATAATTCTATTTGTTTTCATAAATTTAATTTTTGCAATATTTTAAAACTATAATTATCTCTAACAGATATTTTAGTTGCACAAAAAAATATTTTTTTAATTATTTTTAAATTATTTTTATTTTTTATATTAATTCAAACTCTGAAAAATTCTACTTTTTTATTGAATAATTTGAAAATTTTAGTTCTAAAAAGCCATTGTTTTAAAGGATTTCAAACTGATTGATTTTCATTATCATAAAATATTCAACCTCATCAAATAACTATTAAATCTGATTTAATTACTATTTTTATAAAGTTAATAAAATTAACTATATTATTAAATAAATTACTAATTTTTTTAATATTTATTGGAAAATATTCAACATATCTTACATTGTCAGAATTATAAAAAATATCATTTTTATCATAAGAAAAAATAGTAAATAAAATATATTTTTTAGAAATATTATATTTTAATGCATATTTTTTTTCTAAAATTTGTATTTCATTTTTTAAAATTAATTCATCTCATAAATTCTGAGATCAAATTGATGCAAATATAGTAATATTCATTTTTTTATTTAATTTGATAAAAATTTCATTTTCAGTATATTTTTGTAGAATCTGGAGATGTTATAGCTGGAAAAACAAAATCACATTTTCTAATTGTAGCTAAAAAATCTAATTGATAATTACAAGGGCAAGAATTACAAATAGAATTACCATAAATAAATGTATTATATCATTCTTCTAAACATTCATTTAAAGATATTTTTTTAGGAACACATATTCATTCTGATTCACAAACTTCTGGATTATTATTTGTACATTCATATCAATCTTCACAAGAACATTTTTTTCAACATTTTTGTTCTAAAATTGGAGCACCATCATTTTTTATGGCTCAAGGAATTTGTGGTAATACATCATCACAATCCATAACTCAATCTCAATCAGCATCTATATCACAAAAATCAAAATCTAAAACTTTAATTAATACAGTTGCTTCTCAAGTATTTCATTCTCAATCTATAACATACAAAGTAACAATATAAGTTCAGGGTGTTTTAAAAATATGATTTGGAGTTTTTCAAGTTAATTTTGTTCAATCTCAAAAATCCCATTCATAACTATAATTTCAATCTCCTCAATTAATTATTCAATTAAAATGTACATTTAAATCATAATTTCATATTATTTTATCAGCATATATATATATA
>CAZSQW010000093.1:0-3241 GCA_964609055.1 uncultured Candidatus Peribacteria bacterium | reverse complement strand
TTTTTTTAAATATCTTTTTTATCCATCATAATTTTACAAATATTAATTTCACTCCATTCTACATCTTGTCCTTCTTCTATACATTTAGATTTTACATCTTTTAAAAATTCAAATCAGTTTGGAAAAAATTCTGTTAAAATATTTTTAATATGTTTTATATTAGAAAAATTAATAGTTTTCATAATTCAAGATAAATCTAATTCTCAACTTTCATATAATTTTAACAAATGTCATTCAACTGTTCTTTCTTTGAATCAGATTATTTCAGATATTTCAGAAATGGTTTTTCAAGAATTAAATAATTCTAGTGTTTTTTTATAATTTCAAGATTTTTTAGCTCCTGAAACTGGTCTTGAAGATACTGGTCTCTTTTCTTTCTCTTTATATTTCATATGAATAACCTGTTGTAATTCTCTGTTTTTTTCTTTAATATTATCTTCTTTATAAAGTGAACTTTCTCAAAGCTCAGTCAAGCTAATTATTGGATATTTTCACTCACTTTTGAATAAAAATTTATTATCTATTAAACTTTCTATTACAGATTTAACTAATCATTTTTTATAATCTTCCAAAGCTCAGTAAAAATCACTTTCATCTAAATGAGCATCAAGTAGTTTTCTTTCTTGGCTTCAAGTTAGTATTCTTGCAAACATAACTACACCAAATCTTTCATTATTCTCTTTTACAGTATCTAAAACTATTCAAAAAATTGATAAAGGAACTAAATCTTTTATTTCTCCACTAGCAAATTTTTTAGCATCAATACAAAAATCACAAGTTCAGCAATTATCTCAAATTTTATCTAAATCTTCTCAATCTCCAAAATATTCTAAAATAAATTTTCTTCTACAATGTGGGTAGAAAAGCATTTTTTTAACTTGTTCTAATTTAAAATATGCTTCATCTTCCAATTTTAATTGATGTTTCCAATCTATCATTAAATGAGAATGTTGTCTTTTTTCTTGTATTAAAGTTAAACCTCTTCCTCTAAAATCTCAACTGTCTTCTACTCATTTTTTTAAAATACCATATTTTTCTAAAATTTTTAAAATTGTTCAAACTTTCATAGCATTTCACAAATTGTTTTCAGTAGCCATTTGAAATTGAGTTTTTAAAATTTCTTTTGAATTTAATCAATGTAAATAATCATAAAAATCTAGTATTTCTTGTTTTGGTGGATTAGAATTTTCAATAAAAAATTCTTGTATTTTAGTATCTCAATAACTTGCCAGAACTATTCAAAATGAGTTTTTTCAATCTCTTCCAGCCCTACCAACTTCTTGATAATAATTTTCTATACTTCAAGGAAGATTATAATGAATTACAAATCTTATGTCTTTTTTATCAATTCACATTCAAAAAGCATTAGTTGCAACTACCACTTTATATTCATCATTCATAAATTTATTTTGCATATCTTCCCTCACTTCTGGAGTCATTGCACCTGTATATTTCCCTGCTTTTACTCAAGTATCTATCAAAAAATCATAAACTTCATCAACTGCTTTTCTACTAGAACAATAAATTATTCAACTTCAAGGAGTTTTTTTCAAAATTTCAAAAACTTTTTCTTTTTTCTCATCTTTTTTAGAAATTTCTCTTACTATTAAAATAATATTTTTTCTATCAAAACCAGAAGTAAATAATGTAATATTTTCCAAATCCAGTCTTTCAACTATATCTTTTTTTACTTTTTGTGTAGCAGTGGCTGTTAATCACATTACTGGAAAAGTATTTTTTAATAATAATTTTTTAATAAAATCCTTAACTTTCATATAACTTGGTCTAAAATCATGACCCCACTGACTTATACAATGAGCTTCATCTATTGCAATTAATGAAATTTTCACATTTTCTAAAACCCTCAAAAAATTACCAGAATTAAGTCTTTCTGGAGCAATATACAAAAATTTTATATTATCATTATTCTTAGAAATTTCATTCAAAATATTTTGCTGACTAGCAAAATCAATAGTAGAATTAATTAATTCTGCATTAATTCATCTCTCTCTCAAAGCATCAACTTGATCTTTCATCAAAGAAATTAAAGGAGAAATAATTATAGCAACTCATTCTCTCATCAAAGCAGGAAGCTGATAAGTAAGAGATTTTCATCAACCAGTAGGCATAAAAACAAGAGTATTATTCCCTTCAACAACACTTTCCACTATTTCTCTCTGACTAAATCTGAAATCATCAAATCAGAAATATTTTTTTAAATTTTGTGTATATTTATCCATTATTTTTTTGTTAAATTTTTATTTGCTTTTTTATAGTTTTTTGTATATAATATCTTTACTTAGATGTAGCTCCATTTGGAGTAGACCTCCTTGTCCTTTATGGATTTAAGGAGATTTTTTATATTCAAAACATCTTTCTTATATTTGTTTTTATATTTTCCTGTAAATATTTTTCTGAAATTTCTCAAAAAATATTTAATTTATTACTTCATTTCTTAAATCTAATCCTTTTCTTTGAGATACATCTTAATTGTCTGATTTTAATTAAAGATTTATTTTTTAAATTATTATTTTTACCAGGTTCTATCTTAATATCAAACTCATCAATAGATTTATTTTCTCAATCTTTGAAAGAAGTTATTGGAATAACAATAATATCTTCTCAATATTTTGCACTTGAACTCTTAAAAACAATAGAAGGCCTAACTCAATTAATCTCTGTTCAAACATTCATTCAATAATCAACCATACAAAGTTTCCATTTATTTATAATTTGAATATTTTCTTTTTGATGATTTAATTTTATCTTTTTGTTAAACCAATTAGAATGAGAATTAATATTATGTTTTTTATCTTGTTTATTTTCAATAAAATCTTTATGTAATTTTTCAGAATATTTTTTATAAAATAAATTTATAAAATTATCTTTTCTAGTTAAAGAAATATCTAAAATAACTTTTTTAAATTCTCTTTCCATTATTTTTTTGTTAAATTTCAACCTCAACTAAATATACTCAAAAAATATTTTTTAGCAAAAAAAAGTTATTAATTATGTTAATAACTTTTTAAATTATGATATTTTCTATCAAATCTTTTTTTAGTTTTCAATTAGAATATTTTAAAATTTCTTGTTCTGTTTTTGGATAATAGTTTTTGAAAAATATTTCTTTTCTTTCTTCCAAATTAAATTGTCCTAATCATAAATTTTTATCATTTGTTTTTATATGTTCTATTTTATCTCTAATAAACCAAATATCATTTTTTGTATCTTGTGAGTTTAA
>CAZSQW010000092.1:0-3274 GCA_964609055.1 uncultured Candidatus Peribacteria bacterium | reverse complement strand
AAATTCATTAAAAGAAATAGATGAAATAAACTAAAAAAATAAATCTTTATAAAAGATTTATTTTTTTAGTTTATTAAAATTTTATTCATTCTTCTTCATTGTTATTATATTTATCTTTTAATTTTTCAAGTATAAATCATTTAATAGCAAATCAACCAACTATTCATATAATTATTGCAACAAAAACAACAACTCAATTGTCAGCAGTATTGATAAATAACATAGGTTGTGAAGAAATCATATTTACAATAACTAACACTGTTCATAATAAAAATGTAATTCACATTAAAATTTTATTCATATTTTTTTATTTATTTAAATAATTTATTTATTTGTTTATATTATATAAAATAAATTCATTTTTTCAATAAAAATAAAAAAAAACTAGTTTACTTCTAGTTTTTTTATTTTTTAATTAAAAATATTTTTCCATATTGTATCTTCTTTTTCTTTCATTATTTTATAATCATCATCATTTTCATGATCATATCATAGAATATGTAGGGAAGAATGTATTAATAATTTATAGAATTCTAATTCACTTCAGAGTTTATATTCTTTTGCTTGTTCTATAATTTTCTCTTCTGATATTATTATTTCTCCAGCAATTTCAGATTCTTCTAAAGTAGAAAAATCATCATAATAATGAAAACTTAAAACATCTGTTATAGAATCTCTTTTTCTATAATTCTTATTTAATTCTTGTATTTTTTTATTAGAAACAAAAACAATATTTAAAATTCAAAAGTGTTTTTCTTTTTCTATTTTGTATAATTCTTTAAAAACAGAAGAAATTATTTTATTTTTTATTATAAAAGATTTTGGAGGATTTATTATTTCAAATGTGAACATATTAAGTAATTATATAATTAAAAAAGACCTTTCAAAGAAAGGCCTCTACAATGTAGAGATGTTTCTCTGAAACATCTTGTATAATTTTTTATTTAACAAATTCTACAACATTAGAAAAAACTTTTGGATTTGAAATAGCTAAGTTTGACAAAGCTTTTCTATCAATTGAAATTCTTTTTAAATATAAAGCATTAATTAATTTAGAATAAGTTATTCCATTTAATCTTGCAGCTGTATTTATTCTAATTGTCCATAATTTTCTAAATTCTCTTTTCTTTTGTTTTCTACCAATATAAGAATTTAAACCTGCTTTCATCCAAGCATTTTTAGCTCTTGAAAAAACTTTAGAATTTAACATTCTAAATCCTTTAGTATGTTTTAATAGTTCTTTATGTCTTTTTTTAGTCATAAGACCTCTTTTTACTCTAACCATTTTTATTTAATTATTGTTATATAAATTATCTTCCATATGGTAATTGTCTTGCAATTCTTTTAACTTCTGAAGGAGAAGCAATTTTTCCATATTTATTTCTACTTTTAGCTCTTGTGCTTTTATTCATAAGTAAATGTCTTTTACCAGCTTTAGCAAATTTAAATTTACCTTTAGCAGTAATTTTTACTCTTTTTTTAACACCACTTCTTGTTTTTAAAGACATGTATAATTTTATTAAGTTATAATTATTTTAATATTTTTAATAAAGCTGAAAAGTTATTTCAAGTTTTATTAATTTTTCATTCTAGTTTATAATATTCTGAAATTTTTTCTATGAAAGTTTTCATTTTTTCATAAGCAATATCTACATAATGATTTTCTCTTCATCTTAACATAAGAGTGATTTTTAATGGATGTCATATTTTAGCAAATTTTTCAGCTTGATTTTTTTTAACATCTAAATCATGTTCACTTATTTTGAAAGTAATTCTTAAAGTTTTCATATCTGGAGTTTTTCAAGAAGCTTTTTGCTTTTGAATTTGTTTTTTTTGTCTATAAAGATATTTTCAATAATCTAACATTTTAACAACAGATATTTTTCAATCATTTGATATCTCCATCAAATCAAGACTAAGTTCTTTTGCTCTAATCTTAGCGTCATTTATAGACATTTCTCCTAGATTTTCTCAACTATCTAATATAAGTTGTACTCTTCTAGATTTAATATTATCATTTAATATTTTTTTCTTTCCTTTCAATTGTAATTTTTAAGTTAAGATTTATTTTTTAATAGAGATTTCTTTTAACATTTTTGCAAATTTAGCTTTTTTTCTAGCACCATTATTTTTATGTATAAGATTTTTTTTAATCAACTTATCAATAGTAGATTGAAGTCATGATTTAACATTTTTTCCATCTTCTTTTTTGTTAAACCAAGCTGTATTTGCAGCTTCTTTATCTTCAGCTTTAATTGCTTTTTCAAAAGCAACTCTTAATTCAGAGTAGATTCATTTAATGTGATTATTTCTCACTTGTTTTTTTCTACTAACTCTCAAAGCTTTCTTAGCTCATTTGATTATAGGCATTTTTCTCTATTTATAAATAATATATGTTTTTTTTCGGGGCTTAAGTCATTTAACTTAAAAAGTATAAGCTGGGCAAATTATATAAATAAAGATTAAATAGTCAAAAAAAATTTAGACTTTTTTATTTTTTTTTAAAATATTACTTTTATAATATTACTATTATTAAAAATTTTTCAATATTAGAGCTAATCTATAGTCTATTAATAATCATTTTTCTTGAGAATACAATCTATATGATGGAAGATTATTATAGATTGTATTAGTTTTTTTACGATCAAAATGAGTTTGTTTTGATAATTTTATTCATTCTTTTTGAAAAATATCTTTTATTATTTGCTTTAAATTTAAATATATTTTTGTATTATCATCTTTATGTTTTGTAAAATATTTAGAACTATTTAGATTATATTCTTCAATTATTTGTGAAAAAAGATTATTTACATAATCTATAGGTAATTCAAATTTTCATCACATCATTGGAGAAATATAAAAATTAAAATCATCTAAATTTTCAGAATTACTAACATTTCTTAATTCTTTTAACATATTTACAATAATTCAATAATCATTATTTCAGGCCACTCATTTATATCAAGCATGAAATATTCAGTTTATTTCTCAAGATTTATGAATAGAGGCTATTGCAGCACAATCAGCAACAGGTAAAATTAACTTTACTTTTGCTTTTCAATTAGTTATTATTCAATCAATTCAAGCATTTAATAATATGTTAGATACTTGAACTTCATTATCATTTAATATTGCTATATTAGATGTAAATTCACTTCAATCAATACAGATTATTTTTTCACCTTCTTCATTTTTTATATTTTCTAATATTTTTTTTGTTTGTTTTCTAAAAGAAGCAGAATGTTCTAAAAAATGAGAATGTAATTCTAAATTT
>CAZSQW010000091.1:0-3380 GCA_964609055.1 uncultured Candidatus Peribacteria bacterium | reverse complement strand
AACACAAAAATGACAGAAAAAAAAATTACTTATTTAAAAAATTATAAAGTTTCAAATTATTTTGTTGAAAATATTTTTTTAACTTTTGATATATTAAATAAATTTACTATAGTTGAAAATGAAGCTATTTTTTATAGAAATGAAAAATCTTTAAAAAAAGAAGATTTAATATTAGATTGAGAAAATTTAGAATTAATTAGTATTTTTTTAGATTGAAATAAAATAGAGAAATCTTGATATAAAATTAAAAATAATAAATTAACTATTTTAAATTCTCCAGAAAAATTTACTTTAAAAATTATTACAAAAAATAAACCTGAAAACAATACTAAATTAATGTGATTATATAAATCTAATTGATTATATTGTACTCAATGTGAATCAGAAGGTTTTAGAAGAATTACTTATTATTTAGATAGACCTGATGTTTTAACTAAATTTAAAGTAAAAATTACAGCTGATAAAAAGAAAAATCCTATTTTACTTTCTAATTGAAATAAAATAGATTTTTGAGATTTAGAAGGGAATAGACACTTTGCAATTTGGGAAGATCCATTTAAAAAACCTTGTTATTTATTTGCATTAGTAGCTTGAAATTTATCTAATATTGAAGATGAATTTATTACTATGTCTGGTAAAAAAGTAAAATTACAAATTTTTACTGAAAGCCATAATATTGATAAAACTCCATTTGCTATGGAAAGTTTAAAAAAATCAATGAAATGGGATGAAGAAAGGTTTGGTAGAGAATATGATTTAGATATTTTTATGATTGTTGCTGTTGATGATTTTAATTCTGGTGCAATGGAAAATAAATGATTAAATATATTCAATTCTCAAGCTTGTTTTGCAACAAAAAAATCAGCTACAGATGAAAATTTTAAATGGGTTGAAAGGGTAATAGCTCATGAATATTTCCATAATTGGACAGGGAATAGAATAACTTGTCGTGATTGGTTTCAATTAAGTCTAAAAGAAGGATTAACTGTTTATAGAGACCAAGAATTTACTTCTGATTTACATGATAGAACTGTCACTAGAATTCAAAATGTTAAAGCTTTAAGGAGTTATCAATTTAAGGAAGATGCAAGTCCAATGGCTCATTCAATTAGGCCTTCAAGTTTTGAAGAAATAAGTAATTTTTACACTTTTACAGTTTATGAAAAAGGTTCTGAAGTTATAAGAATATATGAATCAATTTTGGGAAGAGAAGGTTTTAGAAAAGGTACAGATTTATATTTTGATACTTTTGATGGACAAGCAGTAACTACAGAAGATTTTTTATGGGCAATGTGAAAAGCTAATAATAAAGATTTATCTCAAATGTCAAAATGGTATGAACAAGCAGGAACTCCAATTTTAGATGTAATTTCAGATTATGATGAAAAAGAGAAAACTTATACATTATTTTTTAGACAAACTTGTCCTAGAACTTCAGAAACTAATTGACAAAAAAAACCTTTTTTAATTCCTATTAAATATTGATTAATAGATAAAATTACTAAAAAAGAAATTAAAAGTTGAACTTATATTTTAGATGAATTTCAAAATAGATTAGTTTTTAAAAATATTAAGTGAGAAATAATTCCATCATTACTTAGGGATTTTTCAGCACCAGTTAAATTAAAATATGCATATGAAGATGAAGATTTACTTTTTTTATCTAAATATGATACAAATGAATTTAATAAATATGAAGCATTTAGTGTATATACAAAAGAAATTATAATAAATAATTATAATTCTAATAATATTTGAAAATATAAAATTCCTGAAGATTTTATAAAAACATATAAATATATTTTAAATTCTTCTTTACTTTCAAATTGATTTAAAGCAGAAACATTATCTTTTCCTAGTATTTCAGAAATTTCAGAAGTTATAGAAAAAAATATTAACTATACAAAAATAAGTGAAATCAGGGATTATCTTTATGAAATACTTTCAAATAAATTAGAAGAAGATTTTTTAATAATATATAAAGAATTAAATAATATAAAATATGAAGAATATTCTATAGAACCAGAAGTTGTAGGTTCTAGAAAATTTAAAAATCTTGTATTAAAACACATAACTATAGCAAGTCATACAAATTTTATAGCATATTGACAATTTAATGAGTCTACAAATATGACAGATAGTATGTGAGCATTAGAAGCAATTATATTGATAGATAATGAAATTAGAAAAAAATCTTTGGAAGAATTTTATAACAAATGGAAAAATGATAACAATGTAATTGATAAATGGTTTTCTATTCAAGTAAAATCAAAATTTGATAATATTTTTGAAAAAATTGAAGAATTAATTAAAAATCCTTTATTTGATATTAAAAATCCAAATAAAGTAAGAAGTATTTATTCAGTTTTTACTAATTCTAATTTAGACAAATTTCATTCTCAAGATTGAAAAGGTTATAAATTAATAGCAGACAAAGTAATTGAACTAGATAAATTAAATCCTATGGTAGCTTCTCGTCTTGCAAAATCTTTAATTAGTTGGAAAAATTTATGTGAAATAAATTCAAAACTTATGAGGGAGCAGTTAGAAAGAATAAGTCTAGAAAAAGATTTATCTCCTGATTTATCTGAAGTTGTAAGAAAAGGTTTAGAATAAAAAAACAAGGGGCTAGCCACCTTATTAATAGTATATTTTCAACAGAATGCTTTAGCTTTCTGTTTTTTTATTTAACCAAAATATATCAATTAGTATAACCTGAAAAATTAATTACATTTATATTTTTATTATCATCTTTATTTTTATAATCTGGATTTTTAACTGCAATATTTTCAAACATTAATTTATATTTTTTTCAATTTTGATTAATTTCAAAAATTAAATCTTTTTTGTCTAAATTTCTTTTATCATTTTTTCAGAATTTTTTTATTAACTTTTTAGAAAATTCTCAAATATTAATTTTTTCTTTTTTTTCTCAATCTAATGCAATAATAATTTCATTATTATCAGAATTAAATTCTGCAAAATTTTTATCTTTATTCCACTTATTAGAATTTTTTATTCTATAAATTTTAGAATATCATTCTATTTTTACTGGAAAAAAATCATCATCATATTTTTTTGAAAATTCAAAATATTTTCTATTTTCTTCAAATTTATTAAAATAATTTTTTACTTTTAATTTTTCTGTAATTTTTTCTACTATTTTCCATTTAGAAGGTCAGTCATATTTTCAAGGAGCTAAAGCTACCTTGTTGATTTTATTATTTTTTTCCCACTGCTTTTTATCTTCTTCTAAAATTTCTCAGTAAATTATAGGAAATAAGTCTTTTATCTTATTACAATTATCAAAATCACAAATATATTTAATTCCTGAATAAATATTTTTAGATAAATCTTTTGAAATATCACTATAATTTTTT
>CAZSQW010000090.1:0-3442 GCA_964609055.1 uncultured Candidatus Peribacteria bacterium | reverse complement strand
AAAATAGAAAAGACAGAAAGCTAAAGCATTCTGTTGATATATTTGTAAAATCTAACAAATCAACAAGGTTCTTTTAGAGCCTTGTTTTTTTAATTATTTTCTTTTAATTACAGAACCAAAAGTTTTTGTAATTATTTTTAAATCTAATAATATACTCCAATTTTCAATATAAAAAGTATCTAATTTAGCTTCATCTTCAAAATTATTTTCTTCTCTTCAATTTACTTGAGCCATTCCTGTAATTCAAGGTTTTATAGTTAATAATCTTTTATGATGAATTAAATATTTTTCAACTTCTCTAGGTTGGTGAGGTCTTGGTCATACAAGACTCATATTTCAGATTAAAACATTAAAAAATTGTGGTAATTCATCTATTGAATATTTTTCTATAAAAGTTCAAATTTTTGTTTTTCTAGGGTCATTTTTTATTTTATATAATGGTCAATTTCTAGTAGATTTTTCTTTGATTAATTTTTTTTCAAATTCTAGTGCTTTTTCTTTTTCTTTTTTTGAAATATCATAAGATTCTTTTGTACAATATTCCCATTTCATATATCTAAATTTATATAAATTAAAGAGTTTTTCATCTCTTCAAATTCTTTTATTTTTAAATATTGCAGGAGCTTTTAAATTTTCAATTTTTATTAAAATAAAAATTATTATTAATAATGGAGAAAATATTATTATTCAAAGTAGAGAAATAATTATATCAAAAATTCTTTTTAAAATAATATTCCATCAATTTATAGGAGTAGATTTTAGTTCTAATACAGGTATTTTATTTATCAAACTAAGTTCTGTGTTTGTTTTTGTTATATCAAATGAATTGGTTAAATATCTATATCTTATTCAAAATATTCTAGTTAATTCCCATAATTCAAATTTTTCTTCTTCCAATAATTTTGAATCTATATAAATTATTTCATCTACTTTTCTGTTTTCTATTAATTTTTTTAAATCACCTAAATTTTTATATTTAATTATTTTATATATTTTAGCTTTTTTTACATCATCTACAATATATTTAATTTCTGATTTATTTTTGTTTGTTATTAATATTAGATTAATTTTAGAAAAAATCTTTTTATTCATTAAATAATAAGATAAATTATTTAATCAAATTCTCTCTAAAATGATACAAGAAATAGCTATTATAAAAGCAAAAAATGTTATTAGCCTTGGAATTTCAATTTCAAATATAAATCAAATTCAAAAATATACAATTACAGAAAATAAAATAAAACTATAAAATCAGTATAAAAATATTTGAAAAAATTCTTTAATTTTAGAATTAATAGCTTTTATCTTATAAAGTCAGTGAATTGAAAAAATTACAAACAAAATTACTCAAGCTATAAGTGAATAAATTATCAAGTTTTTAGTATCAATAGTTTGAATTTGTAGATTTAATCAAGGAACAAAATCACTTATTAACCTCATTTCTCTAGCCAAGAAAAAACTAGCAATTACTATTAAAAAATCTAGTATTACTTTTGTTATTCCAAAAAATATATCTTGTTTTTTCATAAAACTATATTAACCAATTTTTTACTTTATTCAACTCTCAAAATCATCTTTCTAATTTTTTGATTGTATCTGAATTATCTCAAATTTTATTTTCTACTCAACTTTCAGGAAAAAGTGCTAAAAAGTATTGTAAAATTACATGAAAAATTAATGTAATTAAATAATTTATTATTTCTTTTTTTTCAATTTCAGGTATTTTTTTTATTTCACAATACTTTAAAATACACATTTTAAATAATTCATTATCAAATTTTTCTAGTTTTAATAAAGATCTAGCTAAATCAGCAACATCCCAAATAAAATTATTATATTCTACTTTTTCATAATCAATTACTGAAATAGCATTAATATTTTTATCAAATAACATATTTTTAAAAGCTGGATCTCAATGAATTATTCAAGATTGAAAATCTTTATTTCACAATTCTATAATACAAGTGGCTAAAGCCCCTTGTTGTAATTCTTTGATTTTTTTGAAATATTTACTATAACAAGGGGCTGAAGCCCCTTGTAGATTATTTAATTTCTCAGCTTTTAAAAATAATTCTTCAACTGATTTAAAAGTTTTTCAGATATTTCTTTTTTCTTCTGGAATTTTTAATGTTTGAGAAAAACTATGAAGTTTAGCTAAATATTCAAAGCAAGAAATTATATTTTCCTCACTTGCTTTGTTTATAAAATCTTCATCACTAATTTTAGTTGATTCTATATTTTTCATTACTTGAAAATAAGCTCATTCAAATTTTATAAATCTTTCATCTAAAAAATTTTCTGCTAAATTTAAATTATACAGAGGGCTAAAACCCTCTGTTGATTTATATGAATTAGTTATTAATTTTTCTATTAAAAATTTTTGATTTTCTGGAAAGTTAATATTTTCTTTTTGAATAATTAGTTCTACTTGTGTTACAGTATTTTTAACTAAACAAGTAATATTATTTCTTCAGTTAGTAAAATAAGTAATTTTGTAATCACTTATTTTTAGATAATTTTCTATAAAGTTTTTCATTTCTATATTTTATATTTTATATTCTCAATATTTATTAACTAATTCATCTTTAGTAATTTTTTTACCAATTTCAACTCAAGGTTGGTCAAAAGCATTAAAACCATAAAATTCTCATAAAATAGCTGTTTGAACTTCAAGCATTATAATTAATTTTCAAATAGTTTCTTCATTTAATTTATCTATTTTAATAGTATAATTAATTTTATTATAGCTAGAAATAGACATTTGAGTTCAATATTTTTCTGTATCTAATAATTGTTTAAATGTAAAAGGTACATTTTTTCATATTTCTAAATCAATTCATAAATCTTCAACTTCCAAAAAAGTTAATAATTTATCATTTGGTCAATCATAATATAGTTGTAGTTGAGAATGTTGATCTGTTGTTCAAATAGCAGAAGTTGTAGTTACTCAAATTCATCATTTTCATAAACTTTCTCACATCATTTGTTTGTACCATTCTCATAAAAAGAACAAATTTCAAACATATGGGAAAAATACAGTAATATTTTTATTTAATTCAAAATATGTATGATATTGAATAATTGCAGTTAAAAGTGCAGGGTTTTCAAAAATATTATCAGATAATAAACTTTGTTTTATTTTATTAACTCATAATAATATTTTTTTAATATCTATTCAAATAAAAGCTAAAGGTAATAATCAAACATTTGTAAATGCAGAAAATCTTCCACCAACTCATTCAGGAATATCAAAAACTGTATATCATTTTTCTAAAGAATTTTCTTTAAAAATAGAATTTTCTCAAGCAACTATTACAAAATGATTTTTTAAATTATCCCTATCTGCTTTTCAAGCATCTTTCCCTTTAGTCAAAGGGAAAGAATTATTGTATTCTTTTTTAATTAAATCTTTAAAAAAGCTAAATTGAGACATTGTTTCAAT
>CAZSQW010000089.1:0-3451 GCA_964609055.1 uncultured Candidatus Peribacteria bacterium | reverse complement strand
TTTTTTATTTTTTTAAAGGAAAAATGGAATTTTATTTTCATTAAAATTTAATTTAATAAAATAACTTTCTTTTAGTTCTTCTAAATCTTCTATTGTCATTTTTCATAAATATAATTCTTTCAGACTTCAACCTTGTTCTAAAAATTTATTTACTTTTAAAAATCAGTTAAGATAAACTACATCTTTATAAAAACAACCTTCATCACTAGCTTTTTTAAATCATCTTTTTATTCTAACTATTCTATCAAAAACTTTTCAAAAATCATATTTATAAAATTCTAATAATTTATCTAATAAATCTTCATAAGAATGATTTTGTGCATATGATAATAAATAATATCATTCATAAATTCAATAATATTTGAAGTCTGTATTATTTAAAAATCTATTTTGATTATAAATAGCAATTCATTCATCTATTTCTATATATCAAGCAGTTCAGCTTGCAAAAATATTGTAATCTAATTTTCTTCCATTTACTCTTCTTAAATAATGTCATTCAATTTCATGAGCAATAATACTTCTCATTTCTTTTTTACCAACAATTGCTCAATTTTTGTAGTGAAGTGTATCTCATCACATTACAAATCTTGATGCTTTATCTCATTTTTGTAATCTAATATTTATTCAATAAATATGGTTAAATTTGTTTATATATTTTTTAATATCTTCAAATTCTAATAAATCTTTTTCAGGTTTTGCTTTTTTTCTATTTTCTAGTTTTTCTTTAGAAAATAAAATATTATCTTTCACTATTTTTCCAAAAATAAGTTTAGAATATTTTGATTGTTTTTCATTATTTCAAGTAGAGACTGCCTTTACAAAACTTATTTTATTTAAAACTTCTTCTTTTTTTCTAATATAAATTCCTGATAAAGGTATATCTGGAATTTCTATTTTTTTTACTTGTTTTTCTAATTCATCAAAATCTAATTTTACTTTTCTGTATTTAAATTCTGGAATATATTTTCACTTAGAATCTATAAATTTTTTCTTTTCTTCTGATAAATTTAATGGTGTAATATTTTTTAAAATTAATAATTTTTTATCTATTTTAATTAATTCTTCATCTAGTTTTATAAGCTGTTTTTCATAATTTTTTTTCAATGCACTATTTGTAGTTTTTGTATATTCTTCATCTTTTGAAAAAGGTAATTCTCATTTTTTATATTTAAAAGGATCAATCAAAAATCATCTTAGAGAATTTAATCCTAAAATCATATTAACACTTCATAAATCTTTTATAGAAAAATTAATATTTTTTTCTATTCCTGAAACATCAGTTATTATTTTTATTTTTTTATTTTTTAGTTTATCAGAATCCACTTTTAAAATATTTTCTAAAAATCATTTGTCTATAAAACTAAAAGTTTGACCAGTATTTATTTCTGTTAAATATTTATATTCTTTTTCATTATAATTAAGAGTAATATATTCTCTTTGTCATAAAACTTTTTTACCTGAAATATTTTTAATTTTTTCATCAATATCTCCTGAAAATAAATCTTTTCAAAGTCTTACTCATTTTTCTACAGAATTAATATGAATTCATTCAACTCTTTCTAATCTATCTTTTAATTTTGCAAGATTAGCAATTTGCACTTCTAAACCAGGTCTAATATTTATTTCTAAAAGTAAAGGTCAATCTTTATTATCCATAACAATATCACATCAAAGATATCATATATTTGTTTCTTTTTGAACTGAAACTACCATTTCTAAAATCTTATCCCAGTGTGGCAATACTAAACCTCTAATATCTCAAATTCAAAGAACAGATTTTACAATTTTTGAATGTTGAGTTATATAAGTTAATCTTCAACTTCCAATATCAATTCAAGCAGCACAAGCTCAAGAATGTAAATTAGCTTTTCATCAAGATTTTTCAGTAGGTATTCTTAACATAGCCATAACTGGAACCATATTAAAACAAATTACTCTTATATCTGGCAATCAATATTTTCATAAAATTTGAACTTCATCATCTATTTCTATTTTTTTTTCAATAATTACTTTATCCCTTAAACCTGATAAAGAAAAAAATCAATCCACAATATTTAAAAGATGAGTATGTATATATTTTATAGTAAAAACATCTCAAGTATTAGAAATAAAATTATTTAAAGAATCTCTTTTATTTATAACAATAATTCATTTACCTCAAAAACCTGCATTTGGCTTTATTACAAATGGAGGTTCTAATTCTTGAACAACTTCTTCAGTTATTTCAGAATGTTTTTTAAAAATAGCTAAAGTTTCAGGAACTGGAATTCCTTTTTTTTTCAAAAAATATTTAGTCTGTAATTTAGAATCAGCTAATTTTCTAGCCATTTTTGAATTAAATCATTTTATGTATTTTAGATTTCTAGCATTTTGTCCTAGAAGTCCGTAAGTTTTAAAAAACATTTTTTATAAATTATTTTAAATATTTTTTTGAAGAAATAAGTCCACTTAAACCTCATATTAGAATTAATATCAATATTTGAACTAAAAATAATAATTCATAATTTCACAATAAATATGCAAAATTATAATTTGAATTTAGTTTGATATTAGAAATAATAACTAAAATTTTAAATAAGACTATTCACAATATAAAACTCATTATTGAATAAATAATTCATTGTAATATAAATGGTCAATATATAAATATATTACTTCATCAAACAAGTTTTGTAATATATATTTCATTTTTATAATGGAATACAAAATTTCATATTATAGAATATATAATTATTCATATTGAAAATAAAAATAATACAATCATTATATATAATGCTGAAGTTAATGTCATTAATGGCCTATTAACTTGTTGAATATTTTCATATTGTGTTCTATATTCTGAAAAATGCTGGTTTACTTCTTCCCTACTTTCCAAGTGTTCTTTAGAAAATAAAAATATTTTAGATTCTATAATTCAATTAATATCATCCCAAGAATTCATAGGAATTTTAGATAATTGTATAGTTTCAGGAAGAGGGTTATTTTTTTCTAATATACTAACTAATTCAGGATCTTTTTTTCTAATTTCTTCTAAAACATCTGCTTTTGTTTTATAAAAAACTTCAATTCACTGATTTAAATCTTCAATATTATTAATTAAAAGCCTTACTGGTTCTGAATTTTTATTATATTCATCTTCTAAATATAGAGATATTGTTAATTTATCATTAACAGTATCTATTAATTTAAAACTTATATTTTGTATAACTAATAATAAGTTTATAAAAAAAACTAATAATGTTATTACTAGAACAGAAGATATACTTAGAAATTTATTTCTAAATATATTTTTAATTGAGTAACCAAATATTCTTGTAAACATAATTTTAATTTAATTCTAAAGTAAAACAAAAAAGCTAAAGCATTCTGTTGATTTGTGTGTTATTTTTTATTAATTATAATTACTCAAAACATTTTACTCATTATTTTTATAAAGCAAATTTTTATA
>CAZSQW010000088.1:2148-3513 GCA_964609055.1 uncultured Candidatus Peribacteria bacterium | reverse complement strand
ATCTAAAAAGAAATAATATATTAAACATAAAATAAATATTATAGTCAATAAAAAAACACTAATTTTAGTGTTTTTTTATTGACTATATCAAATTTTTATTATACTATTAAATAGTTATTATATAATTAATAGTTTTAAAAATGAAAAAAATACTAATAACTTTGACAGTAATTACTACATTATCTTTATCTGCATTATCTGTTTCAGCTTATGAAACAGTAAAATGTTCAAGTAATCCTGTATTTGCTGCTAACTCTTGTAATGAATGTTTTTTAGGAAACAATAAAGCTGAATGATCAAACTTAGGATTTCTAAAAGATGAATGGATTAATTCTTCTTCTGTAGATCAAATTGTTTATAAAGAAGAACAAGATATGCCTGTAATGAAAAATTTATCTCCAAGTTTAGTTGAATGGAAAATGAATCCTTCAAGTGATAATTTTTGGAAATATACAGATGATTTTAATGCACTCTATAGTGAAGATGAAGAAGCATATATTTTAAAAGTAAATCAAAAAGTTGATTGGTTAGAATCAAATAAAGGTTTTGCTTATACTTTAACTAAAAATAAAGAAGCTGAATGAAAAGAAATAGGTTTGTTAGTATATTCTCTTGCTACTCATGCAATGTTAAAAACTGGAGAAATCAACCCTGATTCATCTATTCATAAAGAATGTGTACTTTTTAAATCAAGTGTAGATAAAACAGAAAATGAAAAAGCTCCTGTTAAAAAAGAATTATCTAAAAAAGAATTACCTGAAACAGGTCCTGAAATTTATTTGTTTTTAGTATTAGCTTTAATCTTAGCTTTTACTATATTACATATTAGAAAAAAATCTCAATAATCCATATAAAATATTTATTGAAATTGTCAATAAATAAATAATAAAAAAAAGATAATCAAATTTGATTATCTTTTTTTTATATAGTAAAGTTTTATTGTATAAAAAATATTTTACTAAATAAAAAAAGACTTATGTTATATATTATAAACCAAATAAATAAAACTTTTATGAATACTTTTATGAATACTGTATGATGAGAATGATGATTTAAAGTTTTTGATGAAAATAAAGATTGAAATCTAAATAAAAAAGAACTTTCTGAAATTTCTAAGAATTTAACAAAAGAAAATAATGAATTAAAAAAAGAAATTGATTTATTAATTAATGAGTTAGGTGATGATGAAGGGATATATTCAATAAATGGAGGAGATTATTTTAAATCTTTACAAAATAAGCATAATACAGAACTTCAAAAAGCTATAACAAATTATACAAAATCCAGAGAAAGTATTATGAATGATTCTAAAAATGAACAAATTATAGCAAATTTTTCTGAAAAGGAAGATAAAAAAAATAGAGA
>CAZSQW010000088.1:0-2048 GCA_964609055.1 uncultured Candidatus Peribacteria bacterium | reverse complement strand
AAAATGAACAAATTATAGCAAATTTTTCTGAAAAGGAAGATAAAAAAAATAGAGAAAAAATTTTAGAATTACAAAAATCTTTAAATGAGTTATGATATACTGATGAAAAATGAAATATGTTAGATGTAGATGGAATATGGGGGAGGAAAACAAACGCATCTTTTAAACAAGCAGAAAAAGAAATAGTAGATAAAATTCCTGAAAGTCAATTTAAAGATTGAGACAAGCCAAGTATAGAAACACATGATAGACATCATAATTTAGGTAATGTGAGAGAACAAATTGATCTTACAAAAAGAAGTGTATCAGATTTAAAATCTAAACTAGAAATAACAGCTGAATTAAATAAAAATTTTGAAAGCTATTTTTTTAGAGAAAATTCAGGTTATTCTATAGAATCAGCTATTAGAAAATTATCTTGAAATGATAAATTTAATGAAATATCAAAAGGTAGTCAAGAGATAGAAGAATTATTAAAAAAAGAATGAAATAAAGAAAAATTAGAAAAAGCTATAATGTTTTTAAGTTCAGATTATAATGAATGAAATAATCAATTAGGTGAGGAATATGATGATTTACTTTCATGAAATCAGGTAATTGATAATGAAGCATTGTGACATATTTGAAAATCATTACCTTGGTTATTTGGTATTTATTTAGGTGATATTCCATTATCATTTATGAAAAAAATAATTCCTTGAGTAGATATTAATAAATCAGTTCCATTTACAAATTGGATTAAAGATGGTATGAAATGAACATTTGAAGAATATTATAATACAAATAAAACAAAAATTACAGTTTTAGAAAATCAATATACATTAAGATGATTAGTTACAACATTAAAATTAAATAGTGATGAAAAGTCAAAATTATTATCAGGTAATCTAAAATGATTAACAAAAGAAACTAAGAAATTATTAATAACTTATGTTAAAGAAAGATTGGTGCCAGATTTAAAAATAATGCATAATGAATCATTTAATTGGTTTGAAAGAGAATGATGATTGAATATATTTACAGATGAAAAATCAGCTATTATTAAAAAATTATTAGATAAGATGTTAAGTGATGAAAATAGCTCTTCAGGTAATTTGAAATTTTCTGAAGAAGTATTGAGATTAATAAAAGAAGAAGGTGATTTAAATGATTGAGTTATGAATTCTACAATAAATAGGAATAATTATATGGGAGAAGTTCTAACTCAAAATCAAATATTTGAAAAAGTTTCTTGGCTTTCAGAAAAATGAGTTGAATTTCAAAATTTAAGTATACTATTATATACTGATAAAATTGATTGAATTAATGAATTTGGTATATTAAATAATGATAAAGTTTTATTAAATAAAGCTTATAATTATATAATATCAGGAAATGAAAATGGATTAAAAGAATTAATGAATAATACTGAATTAAAAACTATAACAAAAAATTTATTAACAAAAAATCATAAAAAATATTTATTGTCTCAAATAAATGAACATGATAATTTAGAATATCATAATGTATGAATTGCTAAACATGGTCCTTCATTAAATGATATTAATTTAACCAATGATGAAGCATATAATATAGCAATTACAACTACTCCTGAAAAAGGATCTAAAATTTCATCTTTAGATAATGCTTATAAAAGTTTAATTGAAAAATGAGAAATATATTGAATTTCTAATAATGATTTTCATCAGTCATTTAAAAATAAAGAAAATATTTGAATTAATGACATAACAACAGAACCTATTATAAATACTGGTAGAAAAGAAGATCAAAAAACTCTTTCTTCTTTTCAAGAATTAGTAAAATCTAGATGAGATACATTTATAATAAAATGAGCTCCTATTGAAAAAGAATATACTTTTTTCTCTGATTGAAAAAAAATAACTGAAAAAGTAACTTATAATATTTATATGAGACCAGATTGTCAAAATCCATTAATTGTACCTTCTTCTATAATAACAGTTACTGAAAAAAATATTATGAATTTTGATACAAATACTCTTACTACAGTAGATGGTAAATTTCCAGTTGTTATACCTTGGTTTTTGATA
>CAZSQW010000087.1:0-3607 GCA_964609055.1 uncultured Candidatus Peribacteria bacterium | reverse complement strand
TCCTCAACATTTTGAAGAATCTGGGTTTTTAGAATCAAAATTTAAATCTAATTTATTATCTATTGTAAATAATCCAAATAAATCTGAATTAATAGTTCAAGTTATTTTTCATCTATAACCTCAAGAATAAGCTAGACTTCTTGAATCTTCCAAATCAAGTCTTCAATTTAATTTAAAAATATCATTTGCAGTTTCTGTATCAGGAACATTAGCATCCCAATTATTTCAAGTTCTTATATAATTATCTGCTGCAAAAACTATTCAAATTCAAGCAGTAAATAAAAAGGTAAAAATTAATATTTTTTTTCACATATTTTTTTTCATATTCAATATTTAATTATTATAATAATGCATCTATTAACAGAATAACACAAAAACATAAAAATAACAAAATAAATGTATTAATTTTTCTAAAAATATATATAAAGTAAAATAGCTAATTTAAAAATTAGCTATTTTACTATTTTTGTCTGATATCATCAATAAATAAAATTCAATCTAAATGATCAATTTCATGCTGAACTATAAAAGATCTTAATCAAGAAAGTTTTATTATTTGTTCTTTAAAATTTTCATCAAAAAATCTAAGTTTTATTTCAGAATATCTTTTAACTTCTCCTTTTTCTCAAGGAAGACTAAGGCATCATTCTTTAGAAATGGATTTTTCTTCTGAATATTCTAAAATTTCTGGATTTATCATAATAATTGTCATATAATTTTCATCTTCCCAATCTTTTAATAAACTAACTACTATTATTCTTTTATTAATTCATATTTGTGGTGCTGCTAAACCAACTCATCAATTTTCAGGATTTTTTATATATTTAAGCATTTGTTTTCACAATTTTAAATTTTGTTTAAAATCTTGTTTAGTAATTGCTTCACTAACTTTTCTTAAAATTTCATTATCTTTACCAAATTCAATTTTTAACATATTTTTATAATTATTTATATTATTGTTTATATTATTGTTTATCTTTTTTTAATCATATAATACTCAAAATTCATACTGTAATTATTAATACTGTACATAAAATACATAGTAAACAATAAACTCCAGCTATATATTCATTTATTATAATATATCAATTAAATAATATACCTCAAATAGCTATGATTAATAATAATTTAAAATGATTTTTTATTTTTCATAATATTGCTAATAATGCTATCATTATTATTATAGGATAAACAATTAATGCTATTGCTGAAAAAGGTAATCAAAAAATCCAAGCAAAACTTTCATTAAATACAGATGAACAAGAAAAAGTTGAATTAATATCACAAGCAAAACCTAATTCATTTATTCATCCAAAAACTAAAGCTTGAGATTTTAATAAAAAAGCATTATATGTTAAATATCCTGCAATTCCAACTCAAGATATTCCTAAAATAATTATTCCAATTAAATTACTTTTATACTTATTTTTCATTTTAGGTTGTTTAATCTTACAAATCATATCTTTACTTAAATAGTATATTCAAATAATTAAAAACACAAAAGATAATACTTGTAATTCTGTTCAATGAAAAGGTAGATTATACATAGTAATATTTGAACCAAAAATCCCTACAAATACAGGAAAAATTCCAGCAATACATCAAGGACAAGCTCAACTTAAAAGAGCAAAAAATGTTCAAATAAAAGAAAAAAATCATATTTTTGGATTAATTGTTTTAATTTCTTTCATTTTATCAATAAGTAAGTTAATACTTAATCAAATAAGAAAAAGATTAACTACTCCAAAAAATATATATGGTATTTTTATATAATTTTCATAATTTAAAAAAGAAAATCACACAGTTATTAAATCATTAAAATATATATTTATTCCAGAAAAAATTATTATCCATAAAAAGAAAAATATCAATTTTGTTCAAGATAAATTTTTCTTGATTTTATTTTTTTGATTTACATTTAATATTTTCATTTTTTTTTAAATAATTATTTATAAATTTTATTTCATCTCTACACTAGATTTTTCACTTCCTGTCAAAATATCTGATTTTACTAATTTTGTATCACTTATTGAATAAACATTATTTCAAATCCATAAAGCTCTTTTTACAAAAGATTTTCTAAAATTCCAACTTCTGTTAGCAATATATTCTCAAACAGTTGAATCTGCATAACAATATGGTGGAACATATCTTCTATTAACTGGTGGACAATAAGTTGAACCATCAATTAGCTTTTTACATTCTTGTACTTCAGGTTCTGGTGCAGAATATTTATTACATTCTTTTAATCTATCTTTTTCAATTACAGAATAATCAATATGAGTTAATCTATATTTTTCTGTTATTCCTGAATTTTTATCAATATTAAGTGTTACTAAACCTTGAAAAAAGTCTTTATTTCTATAATCTGTTTTATTAAATTTTGTGTAAAGAGTAGCTGGTAGAAATAATAAATTTTTATCTGAATTCCACATAAACATTCTTGGATTATGAGTAGCTTCAGAATAACTACCTGCATCTCACAACGTTTTTGTGAATTTTTGTTTTACAATAATTCATTTATAATCTCAAGATTTACATTTTTCTTTTTCATCTGCATTTAAATCAGAATCTCCACATTTTTTATCATAATTTATTTCATATAAATCTACTTTTAGTCCTCACATTCTAGTTCTTCAATTTACATTATAAGTGTCTTTTCATAAACCAATTAAATGATTTTCATCATATGGATGTAAGTAGCTTGAATAACCTGGAATTTTTAATTCTCAAAGAATTTTAGGATTTTTTTGATCTGATAAATCAATAGCATAAAGTGGGTCAATATCTTTGAAAGTTACAAGAAATAATTTATCTCACATAAATCTTGAAGATTTAAAATTTTCTTTTTCTCATAATCATTTCAAACTAGAATATAGTTTTAAATTTTTATCTAAAATAAATAAATCTGTATGTTGTTCTCTATTTACTCCCCAATTATTAGTTGAAGTTATAATTCTAAATTTAGAATCTTTTTCATCCATTGAATATTGATTTAATGGTCTTCAAGGTAATATTGTAGAATCTTGATAAGATAAATTATTAGATTTAATATTCATTTTATGAACTAATGTATTATTTGTTCATCCATAATAGAAAGGTATAGTACAAAAAGCATCTGCAGGACATTTATAATTTTGGCTTTGGTAAATACTATCTGTTAAATATAAATTTTTTAAACTCATATAAATTTCAGAATTACTTCAAGCAATAACTTTAGTTTTAACTTCTTCACTAGAATCTTCAATATTAATTATAGAAATAATATTATAACTAGGATTAAAATCAAATTTTTTCAAAGTTTCAGCATCAGGAAGTGAATATTCAATATCAGAACATTTAGCAACATTTCAAGCTCTTATATTAAAAGGAAGTTTTTTACCTTTTATTTTTAAATTTTGTTTACTTTTATCAGAAACTCTAGAAAGTTCTAATTTTTTAGGAATTATATTATTAATATTTATATCAATATCATCTACTGATTTAAAGTTATAATAAGGAATATTAAAAGAATTATTAGAGATTACATAAACATATTTTCCAATTTTTCTTGATTTTCTTAAATTTCAATCATTTACATATAGTTTCTCTAATTTTGGATTAGCTT
>CAZSQW010000086.1:0-3715 GCA_964609055.1 uncultured Candidatus Peribacteria bacterium | reverse complement strand
ATATTTTAAATATTTTACAAAAAAAATAGCTTTACATATAAATAAAACTACTTTATAATATATTATTTTCAAATAAATATTTTTGAATTTTTAGCTTTTTCAGCAGCTAAGAAAACAAGTACTCTTGAAATCCACATTACTGAAAAAAGTGAAACAATTATTCATAAAGCAAGCATTAATCAAAAACCTTTAATTAAATTAATACCAAAAATAAATAAAATAATAGCAACTATTAATCCTGTTACATTTGCATCCCATATAGCTGACCAAGATTTTTTAAATCATATTTTTGTTGCTCTAATCATTTTTTCTCATCTCCTTAATTCATCTTGAATTCTTTCAAATATAAGAATATTTGCATCAATAGCCATTCAAATAGAAAGTATTAAACCTGCAATAGAAGCTAATGTTAGTGTAATTCAAAAATATTTAACTATAGTTAAAATTATAAGAACATATATAATAAGTGATAATGAAGCTAATAATCATGATATTCTATAAGTATAAATCAAAAATATAAATATAAGTGAAAATCATAATAAACCTGCAATAATTAATTTTTTTAAAGAACTTGCTCATAATTTTGAATCAATAGATTTTTCAGAAGTTAAATATATTGGAGCTGGAACAACTCAAGTATTAATATCTGTAGATAATTCATTAGCTTCAGGAACTGTATAATCTCATGTAATAACTGCTCTTCAACCTAATATTGGTTCATTAATATTAGGAGCTGTTAATAATTCTCCTCATACAAAAATAGCCATTTGTTTATTAACTAATCTAGTTGATAATTTTCCAAAAATATCTGCTCATTCACTATTAAAATTTAATTCAATTTGAGGTTGAAAAGCTTCATTATAAGTAACTGCTGATTTTACAAAATATTTATCATTTAGAATTCTTCATTTAGAATCTTTAGCCACCATCCACTCTGATGGTTGTTTATCTATAAAAATATATTTTTGTTCTTCTCCATATTCTTTCAAAACTAAAAATCATTCATTTCAACTAGCTAAATCTATAACTTCAGATAATTTTGTTTTATCAATACTTCCAGAAAATATATCTAATATATTATTTGTTTTTCCAGTTAATATATTAGGATAAGTATCCTTAAATTTATCTTGAATTACAGAAAAATTATATTTTGATTTTTGTGTTTCTTCAAAAGTTTTTTGTGCTATATTTTTTCTCTCATCTAAATCTTTTTGAGTAATTTCTCCTCTTCTTTCTTTAAAGACAATTTTAGTAACTTTTCAAATAGCATTTTTTGCTCTATCAATATTTATTTTATCTTCTTCAGGATTTTTTCATTTAAGAGGAATTTGGACAATAATATGTTTTTCACCTCAATAACTTGCAGTAGTTATTACTGAATCATTAATTTGTAAATTTTGAATTCTTTTATCAATAATTCTTTTTAATCATTCTAAAATTTCTTTTTCTTTTTGAGGAGAATAGTCATCTTCTTTTTTAGCTTCTTCTAAATCAACTTTATAATCCAGTTCAATTCAACCTTGTAAATCAAGACCTAGTTTATAATCTTGACTTTTAAGTTGTTCTGGTAAATTAATTCCATATTTTTCTAAAGGCAACACATATCATAGAAGTAAAATTCCTGCTAAAACAATAAAACCTAATCTTGTAAATAATTTATTCATTTTTTATTTTATTTTTTAATATTTAAGTAATTATATTAATTTTTATTTTTTTTCAATTTCTTTTTCTTCTTTTTTATTAGCTAATTGACCACAAGCAGCATCTATATCATCTCACATTGTCATTCTAACAGTTGAAATTACTCAATATTTATCTAATAATATTTTTTGAAAAGTATCAATAATTGGTTTTGGGGTAGTTTTATAACCATAACTATCTGTTCCCTCTCATTCATTATATGGAATAAAATTAACATGAGCTAATTTTCATTTTAACATTTTTCATAATTGGTCTGCTAAAATAAAACTATCATTTATTCAATGAATCATAATATATTCATAAAAAATTCTTTTATTAGTTTCTTTAGTATAATTATCCAAAGAAAGCATTAAATCTTTTATTGGGTAAGTATGATCTACTGGCATTATAGATCTTCTAACCTCATCATTTGGAGCATGAAGACTAACAGCCAGACTTGTTTGAGGAAAATCTTTAGTAAATTTTTCTATTCAAGGAACAATTCCACAAGTAGAAACAGTAATTCTTCTACTACTTAAGTCTAATTTTTTTTGATTAGTTGCAACTTTTATAGAATATTTAACATTTTCATAATTTAACATAGGTTCTCACATTCCCATATAGACCATATTTCTAAGAGATATTCATTCTTCTTCATGAAGTAATTTAGCTGCATTAATGATTTGTTCTATCATTTCATAATCTGTAAGATTTTTTAATAATCATAATTTTCAAGTTGCACAAAAAGTACAAGCCATAGGACAACCAGCCTGACAACTAACACATAAAGTGACTCTTCAAGTTAAATGTCTCATAATAACTGATTCTATAAATTCTCAAGTTTCTGTCTTGTAAAGTGTTTTAGTAGTTTGACCATTTTTAGAAGATACTTGTTCATCAATAATTAAACTTGAATAGAAAAAATTATCCTTTAAAAGTTTTCTTAAATCTTTAGGAATAGTTTCTATCTTATCAAAATCTGTAATGAAATTTTTATAAATAGCATTTTCAATTTGTTTGTATCTAAAAGGTTGAAATTTATTTTCTTTCATTATTTCTTTAACTTTTTCCTCATTATGTATTGAATATTTTTGCATATTTTTAATTTGTGAATATAATTTTGTTAAATTTACTTTATTTTTTTGATTTGTAAAGATGTTTTTAACAAAAAAAGCCACATCAGTTATAGAGGCAGTAATTGTTTTATTAATTGTGACAACTTGAGTAGTATGAATGTACCAAGTTTTCTCAGCTTCACAAAAACTTTCAAGCTCTACAGTTAACAAAATTCAAGCTATTCAAATAGCAAGAGAATGAATAGAAGCTGTAAAAAATATACGTGACACTAACTGGATTTTATATTCTTCAGATACAGCTAACTGCTGGAATGTAGATGGATATAATGATGATTGTGTTTGAGAAACTAATACAACTAATGATATTGCCTCTTGAAGCTATTTAATAAATCAAAAATCAGATAATAGATGGTATTTAGAAAGTAAAACAACTGACACTTCTTTTAATCAAGATTATAGAGATAGATTTGAAGTTTTTACAGATAAAAATTGATTTTTTACTCAAACTTGAGTTTTAGATGATTCTAAATTTAAAATTAAGCCACTTTTTACAAGAGAAATTAAAATCAATTACCCAGAAACTTATAAAATGGAAGTAGTATCTTTAGTACAATGGGTGGATTTATCTTCAAGTAAACCTCATAGAGTTGAATTTAAAAGTATTTTGACTAACTGGAAAAAATAAATTAAAAGACTGAACTTTAATTAGCTATAATAGTTAATTAAAGTTCAGTCTTATTTTTTAAACATAAGAAACATTTTGTATATTATTTTTTTCAGCAAATCTTTCTCAATCAATTCTTGAAA
Source organism: uncultured Candidatus Peribacteria bacterium (assembly GCA_964609055.1). Classification (GTDB taxonomy): domain Bacteria; phylum Patescibacteriota; class Gracilibacteria; order BD1-5; family UBA6164; genus CALLPO01. The sequence continues at coordinate 152 of CAZSQW010000086.1, read as the reverse complement.
TTTGATTAAAAGCTTGATCTAAATAAGCAGTATTCACATTCATAGTTTGTTTTAAATCATAAGTTTGAGTATCAATTTTATCATCTAATTTAACCATTTGTATTTTCAATTCAGAAACATCTGTTTTCAATTCAGAAACATCTGTTTTCAAT
>CAZSQW010000085.1:0-3716 GCA_964609055.1 uncultured Candidatus Peribacteria bacterium | reverse complement strand
TTTTTTAGATATAATTGTTTTATAAAAATATTAATAATTGAAGATAATCCTTTTTTGAGAGAAAATTTGTGTTTTTTGTTGAAAAAACATAATTTTTGACTGAGGGAGTTTTGTATTGAGAATTTGGGATTGAAAAATTGGGAAAATCTAGCTTTGATGCTGTGATTATAAAAAGAGCCAATAAAATTTGCAAATTTTATTTTTTTGTATAAAATTCATTTGCTTCTAAAATCTATAAAAATATTATATGTGAACTATAATAAACATAGAATTTTAAAAAATTAATAATAAAAAAAATATTATGGCTGCAATTAAAGGTTATATAAAATTACAAATCAATTGAGGACAAGCTAATCCAGCTCCTCCAGTAGGTCCTGCTCTTGGGCAATATTGAGTACCAATTCAAGAATTTACAAAGGCTTTCAACGACCAAACTAAAGATAAAATGGGAGTTAAACTTCCAGTAGTTATTACAGTTTTTGAAGACAGAACTTTTACATTTGTTGTTAAACAACCACCAATGTCTACTTTAATAATGGCTAAAGCTAATATTAAAAAAGGTTCAGGTGTACCTCAAAAAGATAAAGTTGCTCATTTAACTTTACAACAAGTTAAAGAAATAGCAGAAGAAAAAATGCCAGATTTAAATGCTAAAGATTTAGCTTGAGCTATGAAAATTGCTCAAGGTACAGCAAGACAATGTGGTATCACTACTGATATTGATGGAATGACTAAAGAAGAAGTAGCTGCTAAAGTTGCTTAATTCAAAATAAAAGATGTATCAGAGATACATCTCTACATTTTTTGTAGAGACCTTTCTCTGAAAGGTCTTTTATTTTTCTAGATCCCATCGTCTAGTGGTTAGGACTCTGCCTTCTCAAGGCAGTAACCGGAGTTCAATTCTCCGTGGGATTACCAAAATATAAATAAAAAAAAAGACTAAAAATTTATTTTTTAGTCTTTTTTTACCTCATAAGCTCTTTTTCATATTTATTTATTTAAATCCAAAAAATATTCTTTTATCTCTTTGTATTTAACGTAAACAATGAGTTATTTATTCAAGTTTTAATTAAATCTTCTAAGTTTACACTTCTATTTTGTATTATTCTATATAAACTATCATCTCTAGATGAAGCAAAAATTTTTGCATCATCTCATGCATTACTTTCATCCAATAATCTTACTACTGCATATTTATTTCTTTTTTGTTCTTCAATTAATATGTTACTCATAAGGTAAAAATCTTCTGCTAATGCACTTCAAACTTGTACTTTAATATTATCTGTAGAATCAATTCTATATGACATATTTCATCATGATACAGGCATAATTCATTTATCAATATAAAATTGTCTTTTTCAAAAATATGATTTTCCTAATTTTCAATTTAATAAATTCTCTAAAAAATAGAAAAATTTAATATGCATTTTTCTATCTATAAATTCAATATTTCATCAGACTCATATAACATTATCATTTTCGTATTGATTAAAATGAGTTTGTATAAAGTGCTCATTTGCAGGGTGAACATCAGCATCAGCTTGTAGTATAATTTCAATACTTGGAAAAGTATCCTTTATATATTCTATTCATCATCTTCTTGCATGTACTAATCATTTTTTATCTTCTTTATAAACATTTTTATTTCATAAAATTTCAGTAGCTATTTCATATGTTTTATCTGTACTATTATTATCAACAACAATTATTTCATAAATGCAATTAGCTTGTTGTTCCATATAAGATTTAATAGTTTTTTCAATATATTTCTCTTCATTGTATGCAGGTATAACTACAGCTAATAGACTTTTTTTTATTTCTAACATAAAATGATATAAATTATTTTTTAAATATATTATATACAATAAGTATTTTTATTTATAAGTCAATCTTTTAAGGCTCTTTTTGTTCTACCGTAGAAAAAGTTAAAAAATATCATTAAATTAACTGACAAAATAAACAAAAAAAAAGTATAATCAATACAAGATTATACTTTTTTAATTAAAATAGAAAAAATGAAAAAAAAAGGTTACTTATCTGCTTGTAGTTCATAAAAAAGTTATTTTTACTTACGGTAAAACAAAAAGAGCCTCATAAATTTGACAATAGATATATAATAAATATTATTTTAATAGCACATTTAAGAAGTTTGTTAGTACTTTGTAGTTTTCTCTTTTAAATATGTATGAAAATTATTAGTACTTTTTTTATATTTTAAATAAATATTTTATGAAAAATAATAATTTTAGTGAATTTGTTGGGCAATATGAAATTAGTAAAACTTTGAGGTTTTCTTTAATTCCACAGTGAAATACAGAAAAATTACTTGAAGAAAATAAAGTTTTTAAAAAAGATAAGATTGTAAATGAATCTTACCATAAAATAAAACCTTTTTTAGATAAACTTCATTCAATTTTTATAAATGAAAGTTTATTAAATATAAAATTAGACTTCTCTATAGCTTATGAAAAGTTTTTAGAAATAGAAAAAGAATCTGATAAAACTAAAAAAAAGAAATTAAGAGATGAATTTGATAAAATAAAATCAGAATTAAGAAAAAATCTAGTTAAATGATTTAAAAATACTTGAGAAAAATGGAAAGAGAATTATTGAAATAAAACTTATCTAGATGATAAATGAAAAGAAAAAAAATACCCTATAAAATGAGATTCATATAAAATTTTAATGTCTGAAACAAATATTAATATTTTATCTCAGGTTTTTACAGAAGAAGAATATTGAGATGAAGTTTTGGTTGAAAATTATAAATGAGAAAAAATAAATATTTTTAAAAGTTTTAAATGATTTACTACTTATTTTACAAATTTTAATCATAGTAGAGAAAATTTTTATAAAGATGATTGAAAATCTGGTAGAATAGCAACAAGAATAATAGATGAAAATATGATTTTTTTCTTTAAAAATAAGAAAAATTTTGATGAAAAATATAGATTTTCTATAGATAAAGAAAATAATCTTAATAAAAAATTACAAGAAAATATTGAAAAACATTGAGAGAAATTAGAAGATTATTTTGAACTAGATAACTATAATAATTGCTTTACTTGAGAAGCAATTTTAGATTACTATAATCAAATTATTTGATGAAAAAATACTGATGAAAAAAATATAGTTAAAATTCAAGGTTTAAATGAAATAATAAATCTTGAAAAACAATCAGAATTTTCAAAATATAAAGAAGCTAAAAAATCTTGAGATGAGAAAATAGAATTTAAAAAACAAAATTTTCCAATTTTTAAAGAATTATATAAACAAATATTATCAGAACATTCAGAAGAAGATAAATTTATTGAAATAGAAAAATTTGATGATTTAAAAATAAATTTGGAAAAATTATTAGAAAAAAATAATAATTATAAATATATAGCAGAAAATTTAATTAAATCATTATTAGAAGATCTAAAACAAGAGAAAGATAATAAAAAATATGATTTTGATAAAATTTATTTATCAAAACTTTCATTAAATACACTTTCTGCTAAATTTTTTGGTTTTTGAAAATGGGAATTAATATCAAGTTTTTTAGTCAAAAATATTTGAGAAAAAAATAAAAAAACTAATAAATTAGAAATACCAGATTTTGTAAGTTTAGAAAATATAAAAATTGCTTTAGAATGAGTAAAAAAAGAAAGTGATGAAAATATTTTTAAAACAGAATTTGATAATATTACAACAGATGATATTTTTAAAAATTT
>CAZSQW010000084.1:0-3768 GCA_964609055.1 uncultured Candidatus Peribacteria bacterium | reverse complement strand
TTTTTCAACTAATTCATTAAAAACTCATTCAACACAATTATTAGCATCTATTTCAATTAAATTTCAATTTTTTCTATATTCTTCAATAACTGGAAGAGTTTTTTCTATATATAAATCAATTCTTTTTAATATAGCTTTTTCATTATCATCTGCTCTTTTTTCTAATTTATCTCAAGTTGTGGGGTCATATAATGTTCCTGCTGGAAAAGTTTCAGAAGTTTTTGGATTATACATTCTTCATAATAATCTTGTTTTTGATTTTTCAGGTGATAATTCAAAAAGTACTACTTTATAATTTCATAATACTTTATCAGCACTTTCTTTATTTCAAGAATTTCTAACAAATCAATCAAAAATAGAGTTTCTTCATTCAGATTTATTTTCAATAATATCTGTCATTATATCTTCTATAATATATGGTTCTAATTGATTTCCAGCATTAATTTCTTTTTTAACTAATTCTCATAGTTCAGATTTTTCTTTAGCAATAGTTCTCAGAGCTGTCCCTGATTCAAATAATTTGAAATCATATTTTTCTTCTAATAATCTTGCTTGAGTTCATTTACCTGAACCTTGTATTCCTATAAATACATAATTTTGCATATTTTTTACTTTTAATTTTAAAACAGAATTATTATATAGAAAAATCTAAAAAAACAAATTTACTTATTATTAAAAATAACTATACTACTAAAAGACAACAGCAGGTATCTACTTCTTTTGAAAAATAGGGAAGAGGAAAGTCTGGACATCATGAAAACAGCATAAAGGATAACAACCTTGCATTATATTAAATTCATAAGATATAATGACAGCTAGTGCCACAGAAACTATACTAACCAGTTTACTGGTGAAAGATGAAAAGTCATTTGGTGTATCTTAATATTAATTTTGAGACTTGTTCTTAAGTAAGTATTATGTGCTACAGATGAAACCTTACTGCAAAGTAAGTGATTTGGTAAACCTTATGTGATGCAATGGGAATGGTTTTTTATAAAAAATATTGTTTTCTACTGTTTTTATAAAAAATACTCAGCTTGAACTATAGAGTAATTTATAGTCTAGATAGATTGATACCTAGGTACAAAATCCGGCTTATTACTGTTGTCTTTTAAAAAAAAATAAAAAAATGCTTAAAAAATATTTAGAAAAAATATCAGAAGTAAAAATAGTATTAATAAAAACTAAATTAGTAGATTGAAAAATCTTAAATTTAGTTCTTTTTTGAGATAAAATTCCAGAAGATTTAGAAAAATATAAAATTATTTTTCTAAGAAATATGTTAGATAAAACTAATAGATTACTAGAAATAATAGAAGAATTAAATAATGATATCAACAAGGTGGCTTTAGTCCCTTATATAGAAAATGAAATTTTTGTAAAAATAAAAAAAATAGAATTTTTAAAAAAAGTTTATGATATTGAAGCTAATAAATTAGATTCAAATTATAAAATAAAAGAAGAATTAGAAGATTACGATACTTATAATCAAATTTTTTATTGATTTACTAAAAATAATTTAGAACAAGAAATAATTATTTCAGAAAATAAAGACACAGATATTTTTGTTTCAAAAGAAAAAGTAATAGAATTATTAGAATTTTCAAAAAAAATGATTCCAGAATTAAAATGGAATTTTTGAAATTTTACTTGATTAAGTCATGATTTTGGAATATTAAATATACCTGAAGAAAAAGAATATAATATAAAAAGAATTATAGCTATTTTTTTTCATGAGATGACTCATTTTTTTAGATATATAAATTGAAAGAATAATTTATGATTTGATTATATTTTTTCAGATTATGATGATTTAGAAGAGTGAATTACTACTTATAATGAATATTATTACTGAAATAAAATTATAGATTATTGAAAATATAATGCATATTATGATGCTTGCTATAATGTATTACTTGAAAATATTTCAGAAAAAGAAAAAAAAGAAAAAATATACAATATTTTAAAAAATAAATGATTTGATAGAAAAAAGACTGATTTATATTATACTAGATTTTTTAAATATTCTAAAATATGATGAAAAAAATTGTTTTTAAAAGAATTAATTTACAATAATGCATATAAAAATGTTAAAAAATTATTAGAAGAAAATCAAGAAAATAGAAAAAAAATTATGGCTTGAAATATATGATTATTTGAGTTAGAAAAAAAATTATTAAATTCAGATAAAAATTTTGATGAATTAAAATATTTTGATATAATGGTAGATAAAATAAAAAATATAATTTAATAAATAATACAAATTTATGGGAAATAATAAAATATTTATAAATATAAGTGCTAAAATTAATAACTTTGATGAAAATTATAAAATAGCTTTTTTAGACATAAAAGAAAGATATAATGTTGAAATATTTAATTATTATATTAAGTGAAATATTTCAGACAAAGAAATTCAAAAATTAAATAACTCTTGAATTAATATGAAAAAATATATTAATGATGATGATTTATTAGAGAAAATAAAAATTCTAAAAAAAGATAATACTGAGTATTTTATTAGTACTTCTGTAGAAAATTGTATAATTATAACTAATGAAATAAGAAAATTATTAGGACAAAAAATAAGTGATTATCCTGAATTATTTAGAAATAAAAGATTGCAAAGGGAATTATTATTGAAATCTAAAAAATGAGTTTGAACTAATTTTAAAAAAATAAATATTAGCAATGTTACTTTTGATGAAATAAAAAAAGAATTTTGATTACCTTTTGTTATTAAACCATCTAATTGAGTACAAAGTGCTTGAGTAAGTGTTATAGAAAATGAGGAAAATTTTAATAAATATATTAATAATTTTGAAAAATTTTTAGTTAAATTTTCTGAAAAAGCTAATTTAGAAGAATTAGAAATGATTATTGAAGAATATATTGATTGAGATAAATATTGTATTGAATATTATGTAGATGAAAATTGAAAAATAAATACTTTTTCTGAACCGACTTTTATATTATGATGAACTGATATTTGAATTGATGATTTATTTGAGTTTGTGACTATATCTTCTCAAAATACAGTTAAAACTTTAAATATAGAAAAACTTAAAGATTTTATTATTGAAACAGTTAAAATAAGTTGAATAAGAAATTCATATATTCACCATGAATTCAAACTTACATCAAAAAATTTTTTTAAATCAGTTGAATTAAATTGAAGAATTGGATGACATAGAACAGAAATATATAGAGAATCTTCTAATCTAAATTTATTAGATTTTATGTTTGAATGAAAATGATATATTACATCTAATAATAATTTTGCTACAATACTGTATTATTCAGAAGAAGACTGAATATTAAAAGAATTTAATAAAACATTAATAGAAGAAATCAAAAAATTAAAATCTTATTTTTACATTTGATTAGTAGAGGAAAATATTTGAAAAAAAGTATGATTAACTAAAAAATGATTTTCTAGAAGTGCAAAATTAAGATTTAAAAACTCTGATTTTAAACAATTAGAAAAAGATATTAAATTCATTGAAAATAGTTATAAAGATTTATTAATTTTAAAATAATACTTACTCATAAGTATTATTTTTTCTTTTTTTAAACACTCTACTTTTTAGGGGGCAGTTCACAATTATTGCTATATTTTTTCATGAAATGACTCATTTTTTTAGATATATAAACTGAAAAAAGAATTTATGATTTGATTATATATTTGCTGATTATGATGATTTAGAAGAGGGAATTATTAAATTCAGATAAAAATTTTGATGAATTAAAATATTTTGATATAATGGT
>CAZSQW010000083.1:0-3794 GCA_964609055.1 uncultured Candidatus Peribacteria bacterium | reverse complement strand
CTCCACTCTACTTCCCTCTCTTGCATCAACAATTTTGTATCATTTTTCTAATAATTCATCTCTGATTTTATCTGCTGTTTCAAAATCTTTTTCTGATTTAGCAGTATTTCTTTTTTCAAATAATTCTGTAATTTCTTCTGAAATAGTTTTCTCACCTTCATCTAAAGAAGAAAAGTCCATAATTGCTAAAACTTGGTCTAATTGCTCATATATATCTAAGATTGATTCTAATTCTTCTCTACCAAACTTTTTTTCTGAAACTCAAGAATTTACATATTTTCCAAAAGAGTGGAATAAAGCTATTACTTCTGGAATATTGAAATCATCCTCAAGATTAGCAATGAAATCTTGCATTAATCATTGCATATCTTCTCTAAATTCTCTTGAAACTCATTTTTCTTCTGTAATTAAAATATTTCTTGAAACATTTTTAATAGTTTCATCAGTTTTTTTAATTGTTTCAAAATTTGTTTCTAATTTTTCAAAACTTAAATCAACTCATTCTCTATATTTACAGTTTATAAAATTCAATCTAATTGCTCTGTATAAAACAGATTTTGGAATAGAAGAAAATTTTTCTTCTAAATCTCTTAAAGTGTAAAAATTATTTAAAGATTTAGACATTTTTTTTCAATCTACCATTAAATGTCAGTGGTGAACCCAATATTTAGCAAATGTTTTTCTAGTACAAGCTTCAGTTTGAGCAATTTCATTTTGGTGGTGTGGAAAAATTAAATCTACTCATCACATATGAATATCAATTTGTGGTCAAAAATGTTTCATAGCACAAGCAGAACATTCAATATGCCAACCTGGTCTTCATTTTAGAGTTACTTTTTTATCTCAATTTTCAAATTCTTCTTCCCAAAAATTTTCTCAATCATTTTCTTTATTATATCCTTTCCATAAAACAAAATCTCAAGCAGTTTCTTTATCATATTCATCATTATCTACTCTTGCAGATTCTTTCAAACCTTTTAGATCAATATTAGCTAATTTTCAGTATTTAGGTGATTTTGAAATTTTAAAATAAATACTTTTATCATCTCAAATATAAGCAAATCATCTTCTAAGCATTGTATTTATCATTCTTACCATTTCAGGAATAATATTTGAAATTGCTTCAATATTATCTGCTGGATGAATATTTAATTTTTGAATATCTTCAAAAAAAGCATCTGAAAATTTTTGAGTAAAATCTTCTAAATTTTCTCAAGAAATTTGAGAGTTTCTAATAGTTTTATCATCAATATCTGTTATATTCATAGTTGTTTCAACTGGATATCCTAAAAATTTCAAACTTCTAACTACTATATCATTACCAGTATAAGTTTTTAGATTTCCAATATGAGCATAATTATAAACAGTTGGTCCACAAAAATAAACCTTTACTTTGTCTTGCTTTAAAGGTTTAAATTCTTCTTTTTCTTTACTTAAAGTATTATATATTTTCATTATTTTTTTTTATTATTTAATTTTTTAAATTATATATATTTAAAATAAAAAATCTAGTTTTTTTTGTCTCTTTTCTTTACAAAATCATTAAAAAAGATATACTAATTAAGTAATTTTATTACATTTTATATTTTAAATATTATTTTATGAATGATGTGTTAAGTAAAATTGGTCTTTCAACTGATATAGTTGTAAAGTTTTTAATTGGTATTGGTATAATAATTTGAATTTTTATTATTGCAAAAATTATTGCAAATATGATTGGTAAATTAATTGGGAAAGCTAAATTTATAAAAAAAGCTTTTAAAATAATAGATGTAAAATTAGATATGGAAAAAATTGGTAATATTTTTTCTAAAATATTATATTATACATTATTATTAATTGGTATTGTTGCTGGATTATCTTATGCAGGTATTATTGAACAAAGTGCTGTTAATGGACTTGTTAATAATTATTTAATGAATTTTTTAAATGCTGCTGGTTTAGCATTAGTTGCTTGGTTTTTAGCAGTTTTAGCAAAAGCTGGAATTACTAAATGAACAAAATCTATAAATTTAGATAAAAAAATACACTCTAAAGAATCAGAAATATCATTATCTGAAACTGCTGGAACTATTTGATATTGGATAGTAATTTTATTTTTTATCACTCCTATTTTAGAAAAATTAGGTCAAGAAGAATTAGTTGCTCCAATAAAAAATATTATAGAAAATATTACTTGATTTATTCCAAATTTAATTTGAGCAGTTTTAATATTTATAATAAGTTATTTTGTAGCAAAAATAATAAAACAAATTATTACAGGTATTTTATGAGGAATAGGGTTTGATAAAATCTTAGATAATATTGGTTTAAAAAATATTGAATCTAAAACAAGTCCATCTAAAATAGTTGGAACAATAGTTTTTTCTTATATTTTATTATTAGCTTGAGCAGAATCAGCAAATACTGTTGGTTTTGACCAAATCTCTGATATTATAAATAATATTATAGTATTTGCTACTAATATATTAATTTGAGTTGTTATTCTTGGTATTGGTATATATATTGCAAATTTAGTTTCTGATTTAATAAAATCTACTTCTAAATCACAAATTTTACCAATAATTGCTAAAGTAGCAATTATTGTATTAACTGGATTTATGGGTTTAAAACAAATGTGAATTGGTTGAGATATTATTGATCAAGCATTTACATTAATATTATGAGCTATTGCAGTTGCCTTTGCTATTGCAGTTGGACTTGGTTCAAAAGAAATAGCAGGAGCTGAAGTTAAAAAGATTATTGATAATATTCATTCTAAAAAAAATGATATTAAAAAGTAAAAAATATATAATCAAAAATTATAATTTTAAAAAATAGTAAAATAAATTTGCTATTTTTTTTTATTATATATAATACCTTTGTTCTAAAAAAAAAGAACAAAAAGCCGGGCTAGCTCAGGGGTAGAGCAGAGGACTGAAAATCCTTGTGTCGCAAGTTCAAATCTCGCGCTCGGCACCATTTAAAAAATTAAAAATAGAAAACTTAAAATTAAGTTTTCTATTTTTTTAATATTTTTCAAAAAAAATATTTTCTTTTTTTACTCAATTTTGTTTTAATATTTCTATGGAAGAATTAATCATTTGTAAAATTCCACAAATATAGAATTCATCAAAATTGTGAATATTTTTTTTATCTAAAAAATCTGTAATATATCATTTTTCAAATCACTCTTGTTTTTCTCTACTTAAATATATTTTATAATCAAAATTACTATATTTTTTAGATATTTTTTTAAAATTATTTATATAGAATAATTCTTGTTTTATTTTTGAGCCAAAAAGTAAAGTATATTTAGATTTATCTCATCTTTTCAATCCTGTAATAATTTGGTTATAAAGAGGTACTAATCCTGTTCCAGTTCATATAAATAATTTATTATTATCTTTTTCTTTTAAATTAAATTTTCACATAGGTCAAACTAACTCAAATTTATCTCAAATTTTAGAATCACATAAAAATATACTTCATCATTTTCAAGCATTTTCTTTTTTAATAATTAAAATAATTTTATTTCACTCTTTTTTTAGTATAGAATAAGCTCTTACTCAAATATTTGGTAAAATAAAAGTAATAAATTGTCATGCTAAAATTGAAAAATTTTCACTTGAAATATAATGAAGTTCAAAAATATTATTTGTTAATTTTATTTTTTGTATTAATTTAAAATTTTTTTTCATATTTTATATAAATTATTAGTTTTATTCACTATTCCAAACTTAATTTTTCTGCTCAAGGAAGTTCTTGTCACATAAGACTTTCTAGTTCTCAATACATTCAAGTAATTGCATAAG